>JBEVOS010000335.1:0-4843 GCA_040507435.1 Caulobacterales bacterium
AGAGATAGCGCCGCGTATCCGCGCGCGCGCAAACGATTCGAAGCTTGCGCCGTGGAGCGGATCAAAATTGTCGATCGCATCCAGAAGGCCGCCAAAGGCCAGTTGATCAAAGTCTTGCCGTTCGAGCCCGTACGCGGGACGGCGGCGCCATTCCTGCGCGGCGACTGACCGTGCAAATCGGATATAGCGATTGAAGAGCGCTTCGCGGCAGGCGGAATCGTTCTCAAACCGGAGACGCCGCCATAGCGAGGATTCAACCGCGCGCGCGATCTCCAGAAGCTTTAAGCCAATGGAGTCCGCACTCGGCGTCACCGAAATCCCCCGATGACGCCTTGAATGATGAGCGCCCACCCGTCGATCAGCACGAACATCAAAAGCTTGATCGGCAATGATATCGTCGCCGGCGGCACCATCATCATGCCCAGCGCGAGGAGGATCGAGGCGACAATCACTTCAATCAGAAGAAAGGGCAGCAGAATGACGAAGCCGATCGTGAATGACACCCGCAGCTCATTGAGAATGTAGGCCGGCGCCAATTTCAAAATCTCGACGTCTTCTGGGCGTTGCGGCAAGGGTGCGTTCGCGATCGCGTAGATTGAGGCGATATCTTCATCGCGCGTCTGCCGCAGCATGAAATCCCGCAATGGCGCAGAGCCGCGCTCAAGCGCCGTTTCGACATCGATGCGTTGTTCCATGAGCGGCTCAAGCGCTGCTTGATTGATCGCCTCGAATGTCGGCGCCATCACGAACGCGGTGAGGAGCGCTGCGAGACTGACGAGCACGATATTCGGCGGCGTTTCAGGCATGCCAAACGCGTGACGCACCATTGCGAGCACAATCGCGATTCGAATGAAGCTCGTCATGCAAATGAAGATCGAGGGCGCGACCGACAGGGCCGTCAGCAGAAATGCGGTGCGGACAAGATCCGACGAGACGAGGGGCTGCGCCGCTTGGCGCGCCTCAGCGATCGGCGCGAACGATAATGCTAAACCGAGACAAATTAGGACGAAGGCGGCTTTCTTCATGGCGTTGTGTCCGCCAGAGGCTCGGCGTCGTCATCGCTTGAGGGCGACGGCGCATCTCGCTCGCGGATGAGGCTTGCCCCGCTGGTTGTTACGATCACGAGATATTCTTTGCCCGCGCTTGTGAAGCGGCAGATATCGGCATGCGGGCTGAGCCGGCGCGTTTCAAGAATGGCGATACGATCCCCGGTATCGGTTTTGAAATTAGGTAATCGAAACGACAGCGGGGCGCCGCCCGTACGGCGCTTGAGAACGAGCACCGCGATGAAGGCGACAAGTGCGGAAATGAGAAGTCCCGCAAAGATGCGCGCGATGGGGACATCAAGCGGCGGCGCAGATCCTAATTGTCCCGCGCCCGATTGTACGGGCGCCGCATCAGCGGCGCTGCACAGCACGCCCCAAATGAGCGGCGTCAGTAATACGGCGCACGCGCGGATCAATGGCATCATGGCGCGATGGCGGTGATCCGAACGCCAAACTTGTCGCCCACGGCGACAAGTTCACCATGCGCGATCGTCACGCCATTGACCCGCAATTCGACAAGATCGCTGAGCGATGCTTCGAGCGGCACGACGCTCCCAGGACGCAAAGCGTTCAGGTCGGCGATCGAGAGCGGGGTCTCGCCGATATAGGTTTCGACGGTGACGTCTACGTTGTCGATGAGCGCGCCCAGCGTGCTCTGAGGAACCGTCCCGTGCGCGCGCGTATCGCCGGTGGGCCGATCGGTGTCCTGTCCGCGAAAGCCGAACGCGTCGAACTGATTTTGATTGGGTTTAAATGTCATGGGCGCCCGTTTCCGTTATGCGCAGCTCAAGCTTTGAGCCATCTTGGACGAGCCTTAAGCCTGCGCTTCTTTTGAGTTCGCCATTGATTGTGATGTCGATCGGATCGTCGATGTTGCGGTCTGTGACGAAAACATCGCCGACGGCGAGCGAGGAGAGCTCGGCAAACCCCATTTTTCCTTGACCGACACGCGCGCCGATGAAGATGACATGATCGGAGATCGCGGCTGTGCGGGTGAGCGCCAGCGGCGCCGGCGTGAGCGCAGGGGCCGTCAGCGCCTTCCGTGCGCGACAGGCAAGATCGCGCCCGCAATAAAGGTGAAAGACGGCCGGTCCGGCGCTGAGTGCAAAATAGAGGCTCTCTCTTGGCGCATTTACTGCAAGACCTGGCGATGCGCGCCCCGCTGAGCGCTGCTCCGACATCGCCTCGCAGATATCGTTCAGAAGCTCGATAATGGCGAGCGCGCCCAGATTGGCGATGAAGTCCAAATCTGATTTCGCTGGTTTGTAACGCGGCTTGCGGAGGTTGAGCGCAGACGCCGCGATCTTCGTTTGATCGTCCGGCGATATCGCCAATATCAGGGCGCCATTTGCAGCCCGCCAATAGCGGGCGTCTTCGCTGCGTTCAAAATATCGATTGATCGGCGTGACGCGTACGAATTGATCGTCGTCTTCGTAAAACCAGCGATGCGCCCAAGCGCGCGCGCACTCGGCGAGCGTGTCGGCAAGCGCGCCGTCGTGGAGCGCTTCGATCGGCACGTAAGGCCGCGCCTCGAGGGTTTCAGAAAAGCTCACCCTTGGCCCCGCATGCCAAAGAGCTGCTGGATCATATCATTAGAGACGCTGACGACTTGCGAGGACGCCTGGAAACCGCGCTGCACCAGGATGAGGTCGCCAAATTCCGCAGACAGGTTCACGTTGGACGCTTCAATGCGATTGGAGACGACCCGGCCAGCCGTTTTGTGTGCGGTTGTGACGTAGTCGAGGCCGTTCGCGCCCTCGTGCACGAAGAGCCCGGCGCCGCGTTGGGTCAGTGTTTGCGGATCGCGAAACTCCGCAATTGCGACAGGGCCAAGCGATTTCTTTTGCTCGTTGGAGTAGCCGATTTCGAGCAGGCCTTCTTCCGTGAGCGTGACGGTCGAGATTTCGCCGACCCCATACCCATCTACTTTTGAGGTGCGGATGCTCGACACGTCGCCTGACGAGAACGAGTCGACGCCGGCCGAAAAGTCGAAAATGGCGGACCGATTTGCGGCCGTATCCTCAAATGTCAGCGTCGATGTCGTTGGATCGACGACACCGCTGATGAATTTGAGCGTCTGGCGTCCGATTTCCGTCCCGCCGCCATTGGTGACGATCACGGTCCAATTGCCAGCGATGGTAGTGCTGCGCTCGAAGCGCGCATTCCAATTGTCCGACTGGCCGGAAGCGGCGAACACTTTGATGTTGGCGACGTTCGCGGCGACGTTGGTGGTGGACGAGAGATTGCCGGCAAAGAAGGCGCGCGTGGTTTGCTGCGGCGGATTGGTGCGAAACGGATTGACCGATACCGGCGCTGGTTGACCCGAGGCGTCAAGGATCGCGAGCTTATACTCGTTCGATCCCGCCAGCGCGATGTCGCCGTCTTCGTTGATCTCAAAAGATCCTGTGCGCGCGTAATAGGGCTGAGCCTCCTTGAGAAGCACCAGAAACCCCGTTCCATCGACCGCGAGGTCGAGGTCGCGATCGGTTTGGCGGAGTTCGCCTTGTTTGAAATTGAGCCGCGGCGGCGCGAGCGACACGCCTTGACCCGCGCCGAGATCGGCTTGATCGCCTGCACCGAAGAAATCCTCGAATTGCAGCGACGAAGATTTAAATCCGGTCGAATTGATGTTGGTGATGTTGTTGCTGATTTGCTTGAGGCCTTCGGAGAAGGCGTTCATGCCGCTGAGGCCGATGAAGATAGAACCCAACATGTCAATTCTCCTCGGCGATGCGTGAGACAGATCCAAGCGCAATATTTGTCAGTGTTTGATTGTCATCGGTTAGAATGGTGAGGCGGGGCTCTCCGGACTGAAACGAAATCGAGAGCACCTTGCCGGCGAGCGTCGTTTCGCCAGCAGGGATTTCAACAATTCGCCCGAGAAGATTGGTCGCTTGGTTGACGCCGGTCGCTTGCAGAATGGCGCCGAGGCGATCGCTCATGGTTTCGGTTTGTTGAATTTGCGAGAATTGCGCGAGCTGCGAGACGAATTCGAAATTCTCGATCGGCTTCAGCGGATCTTGATAGGTAAGCTGGGTTAGCACAATCCGCAGCAAATCTTGAAAGCCGACGCCGAACGCGTCGGTCGCCGCATTGCTGTTTGTCCCAAGTGCGCCGCCCGCCTGGCTAACGCTGTCGCCAATCGGAGAAATCGCGTCCGCCATACTCAGCCTCTTTGGTCTTGTTGTGTCGTGAAGTCGGGAAGAGGCGCGCCATTCAGAACAAAAGCGGCGGGTTTCAGCCCGTAAGCGGCAAGCAGCGCGGCGATGTCGTCTTTAAGGCGCGCGCGGTCGGCGTCGTCCATCTGGGCCGTACGGGCATACACATGTGCGCCGCTTTCTGTTTGATGGAGCGATAAGGAGAGCGGAGACGATGCATTCCTACGAGCCGCATAGGCGTTGAATGCGCGCGTGACGCGTTCGTGCAAGGTCATGACGGCTTGTTCGACGTCGCCGGGATCGGCGGCCCGCTCGACGACGAATTGCGCATCCGAGACGATTGTCGCTACGCGATGCGAAGCATGTTGAGATCTATGAAGATCCGGCGCGACATCGCTTGTCAGGGCAGCGCTTGATGCGCGCATGGCCGGTTCGAGCTTCTGCGCCGCGTCGCGCGGCTCCTCAATTGCATTCTGAGACGCCGGAGCGTGTGGGGGCGGCTCGCGCGTTGCGCTGGAATTGTTCTGCGCGCGGTGTTCATGGTTGTCGGGCGCGTGGTCCCGCCGCCCCAAAACGCCAGTCTCGGCGAAGGATTGCGTGTGCGCCGCTGAACGCGATTGCGTTCGATCCTGCAAAACT
>JBEVOS010000336.1:0-3978 GCA_040507435.1 Caulobacterales bacterium
GAGTTCGTGGAGTTCAGCGACAGCCTTCCAAAGCGGAAGCATTTCTTCACCGTCACGGACAATGAGCCGGCTGCCTTCGCTGGGATTTGGCGGCCGTGGACTGGCATTCGGGGAACCAAGAAAGCGCCGGTGGACGGCGAGCATCTGCTTTTTGCGTTCCTCACGACCGAGCCGAACGACATCGTCGGGCCGATTCACGCCAAGGCGATGCCCGTGATCCTGGCCGGTGAAGCCGCGCAGCGCGCCTGGCTCGAAGCGCCGGTAGAAGAGGCGCTCGCTATGCAAGCACAGTATCCGTCTGACCGGATGCGCGCCCGGTCGTGAAGTGGCGTGATCAAACGTTCGATCAATGTAAGGCGTTAGGCGTGACGTCGGTCCACGTTCGTTGCAGCAAAGGCGCGTGCGACCGGACCTGGGTGCGCGACATCGATCAGGCGATCGCGCTCTACGGCGGCGCGCGCCGCGTCGGCGAGCCCCGCGAGCAGTGTGGCTGGTGTCTCGGTCGCGATGCTCGGGTTTATAAGGTCAGCCATGGCCGTTCGCAGCAACCATGGGATAGGCGCGGATAGGCTTGTTTGTTCAAGTTAGGTTCCGGCGCTGCGGATCAATACGGCATACTACGGCGTAAGCCGGCTAGTGCGTTGCGGCGCTCGCGAGACCGTTTTGATGCGCGATGATCTGCGGCGCGGTGAGGTTCGCGGCCCAGAGCAGGAGGGCCGACGCTTCCGGCGCGTCCTCTGTCGTGATGCTCGCCGCTTGTCCCATGATCGATCGATAGAAGCCGATCTGCTCGATAAGATGCGTCATGCGCTGGCAGCTGTCGGTCGTCATCACGGCATGCGCGCGCAGCTGTGCTTCCAGCGAGGCGATCTTATCTTCGTAGCCGCGCTTCTCGCGGCTCGACAGAAGCTCCATCGTGTTTGGGCCAGCCATGCGCTGACGTTAAACTGCTTCGCGCCATGAGCACAGACCCGGAACGATTTCGGAACATCCGTCCGGGACTATTCCGGGGCTTTCCTTCCTTTGTTCTCCCTGTAACTCCGCTTGTCTCCCGCTCCTCATTTGAGCTAGAACCCGCGCCTCCCAACGTTTCCAAGGGATGCCGCCCTAGCTCAGCTGGTTAGAGCACTGGTTTGTGGAACCAGGGGTCCCCGGTTCGAGCCCGGGGGGCGGTACCATCGCCCGAGCATTCTGATGAACAGTCATGCGCGTTTCGCCGCCCACTCCGCCAAAGCGCTCGGGTATGCGTTTCGCTCACTGGATGGCGATGACGCCTACCTCTTTGAAGTGACCGACGGCGCCCGCAAAGCGGCGTTTCCAGTCGGCTACGCGACGCCTTACGCGCTGAACAATGCCCGCGCTTACTCGCTGGCGCGCGATAAAAGCTTTGCGCAGCGCGTGCTGGATCAAGCAGGGCTCGCGACAATTCCATCGCAGCTATTCTTCACCAATGATCGCCAAGCCGCATATCGCGCGCCGGGACGTGAGCGGGCCGATGCGCTGGCGTGGGCCAAAAACGCGCCGTTTCCCGTGTTTTGCAAGCCCAACCAAGGATCGAAAGGCGAATACGCCGAGATCGTGGCGAGCGCAGATGCTCTCACGCGATACCTTGACCGCGTCTCAGCGCATTATGACGTGATCCTCGTGCAGCCAGTGCTGCGCGGCGACGAATATCGCGTCATCGTTTTGAATGGCGCGCCGCTTCTATCCTACAAGAAGGCGCAGCCAGTTTTGAGCGGGGATGGGCGTTCGAGCTTGCGCGAATTGCTTGAAGCGGCGCGCGTCAATTGGAAGGGCGCTGCGCTCCAAACGCCGCTGGAGGATTTGCGCGCGCGTGATGTGACAGGCGCGGCGGTGTCTTTGGGGGATGTCGTCGCAACAGCCGCGAAGGTGACGCTCGAAGGCCGCGCCAATCGCGCTGCGGGCGGTGATGCCGAAGCGATCTTCACCGAAATTCCAAAACCATTGGCGAAGATCGCCGTGGAAGCTGCAAAAGCGCTCGGTCTCAACTTCGCCGGCGTCGATCTCTTCGATCTTTCGCCAAACCGCGATGGTTCCAATCTCGTCGTCATCGAAGTGAACGCCAATCCGGCCTTGGAGACATTGGAGGCGCAGGGGCGCTTCGATCTCATCGAAAAAATTTGGGCGGCGAACTTTGAAGCGGCGTTCGCATGAACGATCCGATCGTGCCTTTCCCTAAATTTGGCGCGGGCACAGGGCTGCACCGCGTCAAATTTATCGCGGATGCGATGGAGCTCGATCTTGCCGCGTTCGCCCCGCGCGCATGCGCTGTGACCGGATCGAACGGCAAGGGCAGCGTCGCTGCGATGACAGCGTCGATATTGGCGGCCGAAAAAACGAATGTCGGTCTGTTCACGTCGCCGCATCTTTATTCGATCCGTGAACGCTTCAGGATCGATGGCGATCCGATCGATGAAAATGCACTCGCTGCGCACTGGGAAAAAGTGCTGAAGGCCTGCGCGCGCTACCAGGAAGATCATGCTTCCGATCAGATCGGCGGATTTGAATTTCTGTTCCTCGTTGCAGCGTCCTGGTTCGCGGAGCAACGCTGCGAATTCATTGTATGGGAAGCGGGTATCGGCGGAAGACTCGACACGACGCGCCTTATTCGCGCGCGGCAAGCAGCGCTCGTTTCGCTGGATTTCGAACACACAAAATTGCTCGGCGAAACGCTGGAGGAGATCGCGTATCAAAAAATCGATATCGCGCCGCCTGGCGGAAAAATCTTCATCGGACCCTGCGCTGGAGACTTAAAGGCGCGTCTCGAAATTCACGCTGCGCTCAACGGTGTTGAGCCTGTCTTTGTGCATGAGAACGATGCGTGGTGTGATAGCGGCGATAGTGCTCATATCGATGTTGATTTGCGAGGCGCAGTGTTGCGTATCGCGCCCCCGCTTGCGGGCCCGCATCAGCGTAGCAACGCTGCGATCGCTGCTCATCTTGCCTATGACATACTGCGCGCCGATTTCGTGTCCGATCAGAATGCGCGCAGCGCCGTGATCGCTGGGCTCGCTGCAACGCATTGGCCTGGACGGCTCGAAAAAATCGAAACAAGCCCGCCAATCGTCGTCGACGTGGGCCATACGCCGGATGGCATCAGGCTTGCGCGCGCAGGCTTTGAGGAGCGCCATGCGCCGTGCGTGCTCGTCTGCGGGGTGTCGCAAGACAAATCCGCTGACGCCATCATCGCGCAGCTGGCGCCAGGCTTTCGCGTCATCATTTGCGCGGCGGCGCTTCACAAAGGCGCGCCGCCCGCGGAAATCGCGGCAATGGCGCGCGTCGCCAATCCGGACGCCGAGATCATTGTGGCCGAAGATATGAAGGACGCCCGCAACACCGCGTTGCATCGCGCACAGGCGCTGAACGGCTCGGTCTATGTCGCAGGCGGCTTATTTTTAGCCGCCGAGTTCGCCGCAAGCCATCGCGGCCTTGATCCTGCCCGCTTGCGGTTTTTTTAAAGACGCTGGCCCGCTACAACGCGCCGGAGGGTGGGGATAATGACATGACGCTGCAGCAGCATCTCGACGTACACGGCGGGCCGAAACGGATTCTCGCGCTCGACGGCGGGGGCGTAAAAGGCATTCTCACGCTGGGCCTCCTCGCGGTGCTGGAGGACGAGCTGCGCAAGCGGGCAGGCGGCGGGGAGGAGTTCCGTCTTTCTGATTACTACGATTTGATCGGTGGAACCTCGACGGGCGCGATTATCGCAACGGGCTTGGCGCTCGGCATGTCAGTTGCTGATCTGATCGAGCTTTATTCAACGCTGGGCCCGCGCGTTTTCAAACAGAAGCGCGGCAGCGGGTATTTTTTCCGGTCAGCCTACGATCATCGCAACCTGACCGAAGCGCTGCGGCCTGTGCTTGGCGATGTGCTGCTCGGCGATCAGAACGCCAGCAAAACGGGCTTATCAATCCAGATGAAGCGAATCGACACTGGCTCGGCCTGGACGGTGTCGAA
>JBEVOS010000337.1:0-4014 GCA_040507435.1 Caulobacterales bacterium
ACCGGGCGGCATGAGACGATCGGGATCGATCTGGTCGCAATGTGCGTGAACGATCTTCTCGCACAGGGCGCTGAACCGCTTGTGTTTCTTGATTATTTCGCAACCGGCAAACTGAACGCGGACGAAGCGATCGTGATTGTACGCGGGATCGCGGAAGGATGCCGTCAGGCAGGTTGTGCGCTCGCGGGCGGCGAAACGGCTGAAATGCCCGGAATGTACCGTCAGGGCGATTATGATCTTGCGGGCTTCTCACTTGGCGCGGCTGAGCGCGGCACGCTGCTGCCGCGCATGGATGCGCAGAAGGCGGGCGATGTCTTGATCGCGCTGCCCTCCTCCGGGCCGCATTCCAACGGCTATTCGCTGATCCGCAGGATCGTCGAACATGCCGGCGCGAAATGGGATCAGCCGGCTGCTTTCGCGCCGGGCAAAACGCTCGCCGAAGCTTTGCTGGAACCGACCCGCATTTATGTGAAGAGCGTGCTGCCGGCTATGCGCGCGGGGCTTACGAAAGGCGCGGCGCATATTACGGGCGGCGGCCTCATCGAGAATCCGCCGCGCGCCATTGCGGCTGGGCTCGCGCCCAAGATCGACTGGAACGCCTGGCGCGTTCCACCCGTGTTCGAGTGGCTTCAAAAGGCAGGGGGCGTCAGCGATCACGAAATGCGTCGCACGTTCAATTGCGGCGCCGGCTTTTTGCTGATCGCGGGCGCGCATGACGCCAACGCGCTGTTGCGTGAATTGAAAGCGCGCGGCGAAGAGGCGTTCGTGTGCGGCGAGTTGATCGCGGCGTGAGCATGAAGCTCGCCTTCCTCGCATCAAACAATGGGTCGAGCATGCGCGCGATCGTCGCCGCGATTCGTACGGGCGAACTCGATGCGGAAGCGCGCCTCATCGTATCCAATAAGAAGGACGCACCGGCGCTTTCGTTTGCGCGCGAGAATGGAATTTCCGCACTGCACATCCCGACGATGAAGGATGAAGCAGGCGCCGATTCCGCGCTTTCAGAAGCGCTTGCGCGCGCAGGCGCAACGCATGTGGTTCTTTCCGGATATCTGCGCAAACTCGGCCCGAAAACGCTTTCTGCTTTCCAGGGCCGCATTCTCAATGTGCATCCGGCGCTCCTGCCGAAATTCGGCGGGCAAGGCTTTTACGGGCGGCGCGTTCACGAAGCAGTTGTCGCCGCGCGCGAAGCGATGACAGGCGTCACCATCCACCTCGTCGATGGCGAATATGATCACGGCCCCGTGGTGGCGCAGTTCACGATTCCCGTAAGCGCGAATGACAGCGCAGAGGATGTGGAACGCAAAGTCGTTGCGGCTGAACCGGGCTTTTTCGTCGATACGTTGAAACGGCTCGTCTCTGGCGAGATTGTGTTGCAAATACCATAATCGCGACCCGATAGGCGCCAAATTGCGGTAGCTTAATCCTGCGTTCAGGCAGACCCGTTACAGTGGGCGATCAAGAAGATTCGAGCAGACAGAAATGTACGCTGTCCCAAACTGGTTTTTTAATTGGAGCGCTCTCTTCCGGGGCTTGAGCCGCCGCTACAAGCGCGCACTCGCTCACCGGCTAGCGGAAGCCCGGATGGAAGAGCGCCGGCTCCGCGACAAGCTGCCGCGCTAAGCAAAAGGCCCCAGCAACGCCGGGGCCTTTCTCATTTGTAAATCGTAGCCTTGCTTCAGCCGACGATTTCTTCGTCCTTAAAAAAGTAAGCGATTTCGATCTTCGCGTTCTCGGCGCTGTCCGAGCCGTGGACCGTGTTCGCTTCGATGTTGGATGCGAAGCGGCGGCGGATCGTGTTCGGCGCTGCGTTGTAAGGGTTCGTTGCGCCCATGACTTCGCGATAAGCGGCGATTGCGTTCTCACCCTCAAGAACTTGAACGACGACCGGGCCGCTCGTCATAAATTTCACGAGGTCCTTGAAGAACGGGCGTTCCTTGTGAACGGCGTAGAAGCCTTCGGCCTTCGCTTGATCAAGTTTCACCCGCTTCTGCGCAACGATACGCAGGCCAGAATTTTCGATGATCGCGTTGACCTCGCCCGTCAGATTACGCGCAACCGCATCCGGCTTAATGATTGAAAACGTACGTTCGACGGCCATAGACACGGGCTCCGGGCTGAAAAATGAGCCGGGTCTATAGCCTCCGCGTGTGACAGCGCCAAGGCGTTCCGCCCTTTAGCCGCACCGCACGCGCGCGACGCGGCCGTCCGGCCCAAGCTCGATATTGAGCCTATCCCTGCGCAAATCCTGTGTGACTGCGCAATTGTAGCAGATGACGCGTGTTCCGGGCGGTAATTGCGTCCGTGGAATAGCGCTCTCCGGCTGGCCAATGAGCGTCATAAACGGCGCCATCCCGCAGGTGTCGTCCGCTACGGGCGGCGGCGGAGCTGAGGCGGGCGCCGTTACTGGCGGCGCGGCGGCGCACGCCCACGCAAGCGCCGCAGCGGCGACCATCGCAACACGGATCATTGTTGCTTCTCCCATTTTCCTCTCGCCATTTCTTTCCAATACGACGCCACAAGCCCGGCATCCTTGGCTTTTTTCCAGTGCTGGCGCGCTGCGGATAGCTGCGCTTCGTCTCGTCCGTCGAAAAGGAGGCAGGCGCGCTCATATTGGGCTAGATCGCCGGGCGCTGCGCCATCCACGAGGAAGAGCGCTTTCGCGCCATTTGGGTTCCCTATCTCTGTCGTCAATAAAACAGGCTGGCGCGCCGGATCGCCCTGTCCGATCAAGCCATGCGGCAGGAAGCTTTCATCGCGATATGTCCAGAGCACATCGTCGAGCAGCGCTAGGCGCTCTTCCTCCGTGCCGCGCACGACCGCGCGCCAACCACGTTGCAGGCATTTTTCGAGAAGCGGCGGAAGCGCCTGTTCAAGCTCGGACTTTTCGAGGTGATAGAACCAGAGTTCAGCCACCTATTCCTCAAACCTGTTGGCGACGAGACGGTTCAGCAGACGCACGCCATAACCAGTCGCCCAAGTCGGCGAGAGCGGATCCTCGTAGGGGCCAGGCTTCCACGCCGTGCCGGCGATATCCAAATGCGCCCACGGCGCGCCGTCTTTTACGAAACGCTTGATGAAGCTCGCGCCTATGATCGAGCCGGCGGCTGGCTTGCCGGCGATGTTTTTCATGTCGGCGTTCGGGCTGTCGATCATCTTGTCGTAGGCGGGTCCAAGCGGGAAGCGCCACACTGGTTCACCCTCCGCCGCCGCCGCCGCCGTGATCCCAGCGGCCAATTCGTCATCATTCGAGAAAAGTCCCGCATATTCATGACCGAGGGCGGTGATGATGGCGCCCGTCAGCGTGGCGAGGTTCACGATCGCCGTTGGATTGAATTTGTCTTGCGCGTACCAAACGACATCCGCGAGGACGAGGCGGCCTTCAGCGTCGGTGTTGAGCACCTCAATCGTCTGACCAGACATCGTCGTTACGATGTCTCCGGGGCGCTGTGCGTTGCCCCCGGGCATATTCTCCACAAGGCCGACCAGCCCGACGACATTCGCTTTCGCTTTACGCAATGCGAGCGCCATCATCGCGCCAGCGACCGCCGCCGCGCCGCCCATGTCGCCTTTCATCTCATCCATGCCTGCGCCGGGCTTAAGAGAAATGCCGCCTGTGTCGAAGGTGACGCCCTTGCCTACGAGCGCCATCGGGCGTGTGGACTTAGACTTAAGGCCATTCCACTTCATGACGACGAGCTGCGTTTCGCGCGCAGACCCCTGGCCGACGCCGAGCAGCGCGCCCATGCGAAGATCTTTCAGTTCGGCTTCGCCCAAGATTTCAACTTCGAGGCCAATGCCTTCCAGCGCCTTCAAGCGCTTCGCAAATTCGGCGGGATAGAGAATATTCGGCGGCTCACTGACGAGATCGCGCGCGAAAAACACGCCATCCACCACGCTCGATGATTTTTCATAGCGAGAACGCGCAGCAGCGGGCCCTTCCAGCGCGATTTGCACATGCGCCAGCGTCGGCTTTGCTTCCGGTTTTTGTTTGGTGCGGTAGCGATCAAAACG
>JBEVOS010000032.1:0-13304 GCA_040507435.1 Caulobacterales bacterium
GGTTTTCGCGGCAGCGATCCGCGCACGCCGGTCACGGATTTGACTGCGCAAGCGGATGCATTGTCTTCGTTGCTGGATACGCCGGCTGGCGTGCGCGTCATTCTTGTCGGCCATTCCTATGGCGGGCCGATCGCGACACTGATGGCGGCGCGTTATCCGGAGAAGGTTTCGGCGCTCATTCTCGCGGCGCCCTATTTTGGCGTTTCCGAGCGTCGCGACGGTTTTTGGTTTTGGCTAAACAAGAATGCGCCGTTTGTGATGCCGCGCCGCGCGCGCGGCGCTTTGGCGGAAGTTCAGAATCAACGTGCACAATTGCCTGCCGTGGAAGCGGTTGTGGGCCGGCTGCCGATGCCCGTCTATGTCATGCATGGCGATCGCGACGCTGTCATACCGATGCAATCGTCCGAACGTATCGCGGTGATCGCGCGGACTCAGCTCGTTATCGATGGGGGCGGCACGCACGCTTTGGCGTATTGTTGCGTGACAGAGTTATACGATCTTATCGATCGTGCGATTGCGGGAACGTCCGCCGCACCGTAAGCGCTTCATGTGAGCGATCCGCCTGAGCCGTTGCGCGTTAGCGCTGTCATCGTGAGTTACCGCACTGGGCCCGCATTGTGGGACTGCCTCGATTCTTTATGGCAAGACGCCGCCATCGCTGACATCGTCGTGGTGGATAACGGCAATGATAGCGATACCGTGCATAAGCTGGCGGATTTAGCGCGGAATAGGCGTATTCAGCTGGTTTCCGGGCACGGCAATATTGGTTTCGCCGCCGGCGCCAATCTCGGCGTGCGTAGCGCGCTCAGTGATCAGATTTTATTCCTGAATCCAGATGCGGCTATTGTAAGCGGCTCGGCCGCCGCTTTGGTTGCCGCCTTGCACAGCGCAAAACGCCCTAGCATTGCGGGGGGGCGGCTCATTGGAAAAGATGGGAAAGAACAACGCGGCGCACGGCGCGATGAAGTGACGTTATGGTCTGCGTTCGTGAGTTTTTCGGGACTTTCGTTGTTTGAGTGCGTTTCAGAGAATTTTCGCGATGTGAATCGCGCGCGCGATCCTTTGCCGGATAAATCCATTCCGGTGTCAGCGGTGAGCGGCGCCTTGATGTTGATCTCGCGGGCAGATTTCGAGGCGATTGGCGGGTTTGATGAAGGCTATTTCCTGCATGTCGAGGATATCGATATATGCCGGCGTGTGCGGGCGGCCGGCGGCGCTGTGATCTTTACGCCGTTTGCTACGGCGCGCCATGTCGGCGGTACAAGCGCTGCGCCCAAAGTGCTTGTCGAATGGCATAAGGCCCGAGGGTTATGGCGATATTTCCGTAAATTTTCGCAAGGCTTGGGATCGCGCGCAATTGCAGATGTTTTCGGTTTGGCATTGATTTTTGCTTTGCCGTTTCGCGCGTTTATCTTGGGCAAGAGATGAACGCGCGCGTTCTCGTTGTTGGCGCGAGCGGCGCCGTAGGTGAAGCGATTGCGTTTGAGGCGCTTGAGCGCGGCTGCGGTGTTGTGGCAGCGACGCGCAACGTAAACTCCTCCGCGGCACGCCGGTTGCGCAAGGCGGGCGTCAATGTTGCTGCAGCCGATTTAAGTGTGCGCACTAGTTTCACCGCGTTGCTCGGGAGCGTGGACATTGCGATTTTAGTTCCGCCCTTAACGCTCAGCGCCGCGGTTGCGGGAGAAGCAGCGCATGTGAGGGCGGTGTTTTTCTCAAGCAACAATGTTGCAATCGATTTGCGTTCGCCGATTTATCGCAATCTTGCGCGCGCCGAGGACATCGTGAGCGCGTCCAATTCCGCGAACGTGATTTTGCGTCCCGGATTGATCTATGGCGATGTGCGCTTGCCAACGATTGCGCGCCTTATGCAACTCGCGCGGCGTTCGCCTGTTTTGCCGATGCCTGGCTCTGGGCGTGCGCGCATGCAGCCGGTTTATCATGCGGATCTCGCACGCATCGCCGTCGATGCCGCACTGGATAAATCGGTGACGGGCGTATTTGGGGTGGGCGGCCCAGATATCGTTGCGATGCGCGAGCTCTATCGCGCGATCGGAGAGGCTGCGGGACGGCGCGTGATTGCGGCGCCGGTCCCCAAAGCGTTTTTGCGCGCGGCTAGAGCGATTGGCGGCGAGTTATTTCCGCTCGATATGGCGCAGATTTCACGCGCTGATTTAGATCGCGTGGTGCGCAATCCGTTGCCTACGCGCTTTGCCGCCAAGGTTTCTTTGCGCGACGGTCTACGTCGCCTCGCCGAGCAGTTTGGTTACATCAAACCGGCTTGAGCCAGACCGGCCGCGAGCGTGACGCGCAAATCCCCGCCTTCATGCAAGATTCCGGTGACTCCCGCACCGCGGCCGGCAAGAACGTCGCTCGCATTGTCGCCGATCATCAACGCACGCAGCGGATCGGCATCGTGTTCGCGCATGGCGCGCAGCAGCATGCCAGGATTAGGCTTCCGATCTGGATGATCGGCGTGGCGGTAACGCTCTTCGGGCGCCTCCTGGTGATGGGCTGCGTGATAAAACGCATCGATATGCGCGCCGCGCAGCGCGAGGTCCGTCTGCATCTGCGCATGGAAGAGGCGCATGTCCGCTTCCGTGTAATAGCCGCGCCCGATGCCGGATTGATTGGTCACGACGATTGCGCGCCAGCCTTTTTCATTCACGGCGCGCACGGCTTCGATTGCGCCTTCCACCCATTTCAAATCCTCGACGCGATGGGCGTAGCCGATGTCTTCATTTAGCGTGCCGTCTCGGTCGAAGAATATTACAGGGCGTAAATCTTCGGCGCGGCGCGGCGCATGGCCTTCAAGGCGGGCGAGCACTTGTTCTGCAATAGCGAGCGAGGATGTGAGCCCCGGCGATTCAATGCCGAACATATTCACCAGCCCGGGCACGCCATGAATTTCTTCGCCATCGATGCGGAAATCGGCAGCGCCTTCCCCGGGACCTGATAGTTTTGGGCGGCAGCCCGAATAATCCGCCGTCAGCGCGCCATCTTTCAGGTCTGGCCAATAGGTGCGGATCGCGGCGTAGAAACTTTCGCTGCGCGCTGGGTCAACTTCGTAATTCACATCGTCTGGCTCGTGCGTTGAGAGCCATTCGACATCAGGCCCAAACCGCATGCGGCCGCCAAGATCGAGCGTAAGATGCACGCCAAGCCCGCCATCGACAGGCGCCGGATAGATGAGGCGCTCAAACGCCGATTTTCCGGCACAGCCGAAGTAGGAGCCCTTCGCGAGCGTAAGTTTTGGAATGAAAGCCGGATCGAGGCCCGACATTTTTTCCGCCAGTTTTGTCGCGTGAAGCCCCGTCGCGTTGACGAGCATCCGGCATGCGATCTTTGACGGCGCATCGCCGCCGATATCGAGGATGAAGCGCTCATCGCGCGTTATTTCAATGTTGATCACTGGCGCGCCGAGTGCGAGCGTCCCGCCAGCGCGTTCGATGTCTCCAAGGTAAGCGAGCATCAGCGCGTGGCTGTCGACGATGCCTGTTTCCGGCGAGAGCAATGCGGAAACTGCTGAAAGGTTCGGCTCAAGCGCGCGCGCTTCGGCGCCAGACAGCAATTGCAGATTCTCGACGCCGTTTTTCAACGCGCGCTGATGGATCGCGGCGATCTCTGCTTCTTCCTTCGCGTTCGTCGCCACGATGAGCTTGCCGCATTTGCGATGCGCGACGTTCCGAGAGTCCAGATAGGGATAGAGACGCCGGCGCCCATGAATACAGAGGCGATGTTTCAGCGAATTCGTTGGGTAGTAGATTCCGGCGTGGATAACTTCGCTGTTGCGCGAGGAGATGCCTCCGCCAATGCCGTGGCCTGCCTCGAGAACAAGCACTTCATGGCCTTCGCGCGCGAGCGCAGCCGCACAGGCTAGCCCGACCACACCTGCGCCAATCACGATTGCTGTCGTCTCGTCCACGCTCGCCTCGAAGGAATCACAATGCCATGCCAGAAGACGCTGATGAATAGCATGGAGTGTTGGGCGTGAAGGGCTTGCGCGTATTAGCGGTTGCGGTGCTGCTGATCTTCGCGCAACGCGCGGAGGCGCAGTCGTATCGGCTGCAATATGAGGCGCAGGTGCTTGGCGTGGTGCCGATCGGGCGCGCGTCTTACGAAGTCTCCACGTCGGGCGGGCGCTATTTGGCGCGCGCGACGGTACGGACGACGGGTGTTGCGCAATTGTTTGATCAGACGCAGATCAGCGCCGCTGCGGCGGGCGCATTGCGTGCTGCGGGGCCTGCGTGGTCCACATATAATTTGTCTCACGGCTATGCACGGAAATTTCGCCGGATCGATATGCAGCGAACGCGCGAGGGCGTTTCCGCAGTTGTAGCGCCGCGCTTTGGCGATATGGGCAGTCCGCCCGCGACGCCCGCGCAGCAGAATGCATCGCATGATCCGCTCACGGCGATCTTTGCGCTCGGCCGGCAGATCGGCGCGGCGGGCGCATGCAATGGGCGGGTCAACGTGTTTGACGGGCGCGCTCATTACCGGTTGTCGGCAAGCGGCGGAACACGCGGCGCATTTCACGGCGGCGGCTATAATGGCCCTGCGATCCGATGCTCGCTCAATTATTCGCCTATTGCGGGTTACACGAATGGCGAAGAGCGGCGCGCCGCGCCGCCGCGCGCGGATGCGTGGTTTGCGCTGCCTGCCGATCGCGGCTTTGGCGCGCTGCTGCAATTGAATGTATCGACGCCGGTTGGGCCCGCACGTCTCGATCTGCGCGGTTACGAAAAAACCTAAGCGCCGGCTTTGACGAAGTCGCGGATCGCGTTCGCGATTTTGCTCTGCGTTTGTCCATCGAGATAGGGATGCATTGGCAGGCTGATGATGCGGCCGGCGATATCTTCCGTCACTTTCATGCCGCCAGCGCCGATCGGGTATTTCTTGTAAGCCGACTGGAGATGGATCGGCTTTGGGTAATATTGCGCGGTGGGCACGCCTGCGTCGCGCAGATACGCGGCGAGGCCGTCGCGATCCTCGCACTCGATCGTATATTGCGCCCAGGTCGAAACGCCGCCCGCGATGACTGTCGGCGTGCGCACGGCGCCTTCCAGAAGATTTGCGTAGCGATCCGCAATTTCGTTCCGCTTGACGATTTCATCGGCGAAGATCGCGAGTTTCTCAATGAGGATCGCGGCCTGGATTGTATCGAGGCGCGAGTTCATGCCGATGCGGACATTGTCGTATTTGTCCGTGCCTGCGCCGTGATTAATGAGTGAGCGCAGCACGGCGTTGTCTTCATCGCTGTTCGTGAGAGTCGCACCGCCATCGCCATAGCAGCCGAGTGGTTTTGCGGGAAAGAAGCTTGTCGTCGCTGCATCGGCCCAAGAGAGCGGATGTTTGCCGTGGAGCGTGCAGCCGAATGCTTGCGCGCTATCTGCGATCAGCTTGAGGCCATGTTTTTTCGCGATTGCGGAGATAGCGGGATAATCGGCGGGTTGTCCGAAGAGATCGACGGCGATGATGACTTTCGGATTGAGTTTGCCGTCGCGTTTCACGCCTTCGATCGCCGCTTCAAGGCTGACGGGCGAGATATTGTAAGTATCGGGCAACACATCGACGAAAACGGGCGTCGCATTCACCCATGGCACAATTTCCGCTGTCGCCGCGAAGGTGAATGCTGGGCAAAAAACTGCGTCGCCAGCGCCTATATCCCACGCCATCAGTGCGAGCGCGAGCGCGTCGGTTCCGTTCGCATTGGCGATTGCGTGCTTGGCCTCACCGAACGCGGCCAATTGCGCTTCAAAGGCTTTGACTTCCGGGCCTTGGATGAATTGCCCATGCGCCAGCACGCGCGCGATGGCGGAATCAACCTTCTCTGCAATGCGTGCGCGTTGGGACTGAAGATCAATGAACGGAAGCATTGTCGCTTTCTGCGGTGGCGAGAGAAGGAAAGTCAGCGGCGCGATCGACGGCGCGCGCAAGTTCAAGCACGGCGAGCGCTTCTTCGCCGTTTACGAAGGGGCGCTTTGCGGCGCCAGTAATAGCGTCGATGAAGCGGATAACATTGGCGCCGAGCGGATCTTTGCCGCCAGGCGTTTCAGCGAAGGCTTCGTTGAGCGCGAAGGACGTCGAGTTCTCGAATGTGCGGGCGATAAAATCGATCTTCACTTCGCCGCTTGGATAGACGAGTCGCATTGTGCGCTTCCGTTCAGGCGCGACGCGCGTCGCGACAAGTTCCGCACGCGCGCCCTCCGGAAATGTGAGCAGCGCTTTGATATCGTCAGCGCAATTGGTTTCAACCGCGCGGCCGCGTGCGCTGACGCGTTTTGGCTTGCCGCCCATCAGCCGGATCGCGAGATCAAGATCATGCACCATAAGATCGAGCGTTACGGAAACATCCGCGCTGCGGCCCGTCCATGGGCCAGCACGTACGCATTCAATTTTTGTGGGCTGTTCGGGCGTTTCAAAAAGACCCATTGCTTCGAACACGAGGCGTTCCTGATGGCCGCAGGCCAGCACGCGGTTGTTTTGTGCGGCTAGCTTCACAAGCGTTTCGCCATCGGCGACATCGACGGCGAGCGGCTTTTCCACCAGCACATGCGCGCCGGCTTCCAGCGCCGCGCGGGCAGCGCCTGCATGCGTGAAAGGCGGCGACGCTACAGTCACAAGCTCAACTTGCGAGAGGAGATCGTCCATCGACGCGAATGCTTTGACGCCGAGATCGGCCGCGAGCGTTTCCGCGCGCGTCGCGTCAACGTCAAACACGCCGATCAGCTTAACGCGCGCATCGCTTTGATATTTGCGCGCGTGATGGCCGCCGAAAACGCCAGCGCCGATTACGCCCGCCTTCAATTCGCTCATTCCACAGTCACCGATTTCGCCAGGTTTCTCGGCTGATCGACATCCGTACCTTTGTGCACGGCGGTGTAATAGGCCAGGAGCTGCACTGGGGCTGCATAAACGATGGGAGCGATGAAAGAGTCGCAGGCTGGCGCGAGAATGCGCTGGTGCGGAAGATCGCCCGCGGCGGCATGGCCGGCGGCGTCGGAGATCAAGATGATCTTGCCGCCGCGCGCCGCGACTTCCTGCATGTTCGAAAGCGTTTTTTCGAACAGATGATCATGCGGCGCGACGACGACGACGGGCGTCTGCTCATCGATCAAAGCGATCGGGCCGTGCTTCAACTCACCCGCCGCGTACCCCTCGGCGTGGATGTATGACAATTCTTTCAGCTTCAGGGCGCCTTCAAGCGCGATGGGATAATGGATGCCTCGGCCAAGATAGAGCACGTCGCGCTTGTCTTTCAGATCGTTCGCGAGCGTTTCGATGTCTTTCTCGGATTGCAGAGCTTCTGACAGGAGGCGCGGCGTTTCCATCAATGCGCGGACGAGGCGCTTTTCCTCTTGTGAGGAAATGACGCCGCGCGCGCGTCCGATCGCGATGGAGAGCGCCGCGAGCGTTGCAAGCTGCGCGGTGAATGCTTTGGTCGAGGCGACGCCGATTTCTGGACCAGCGAGGGTTGGCATACGGGCATCGGCCTCGCGCCAGATCGTCGATTCCGGCACATTGACGATGGCGAGCGTTTTGAGCCCTTTTTCCTTGCAATAGCGCAGCGCAGCGAGCGTGTCGGCGGTTTCACCCGATTGCGAAACGAAGACGGCGAAGCTCTTTTTCGGAAAGGCAGGCTTACGGTAGCGGAATTCGCTGGCGATGTCGGTTTCTACGGCGAGGCCGCCGATCTCCTCCATCCAATATTCCGCAACGCGGCCTACGTAGTGCGCGGTGCCGCAGCCGATGAGGATTGCGCTATCGCTCGCCAAATCCACGCCGTCGAGATCGGGCGTTTCGATGGTTTCCTCGAATGCATTGACGTAGCGCGCGATCGTGCGGCCGGTGGTTTCCGGCTGCTCGTAAATTTCCTTCTGCATGAAGTGGCGGTGATTGCCTTTTTCGGCCGCCGCCGCGCCGCCTGCGATAAAGGTTTGCGGACGCGTGACGCGCATGCCCGATGCGTCGAAGATATCGGCGGTCTTGCGTGTAAGGACGGCGAGGTCGCCTTCTTCCAGATAGATGACGTTCGACGTAAATGGCGAAACCGCGATGGCGTCGCTGCCGAGGAACATTTCGCCTTGCCCGACACCGATGACGAGCGGGCTGCCTTTGCGGGCGCCGATCAGCATATCGTCCTGGCCGGCGAAGAGAACCGCGATGGCGAATGCGCCTTCGAGGCGCGCCACTGCCGCCGCTGCAGCGTCATGGGGTGAAAGCCCCTTGCCGAGCCCTTCGTGGATCAGGTGCGCAATTGTCTCCGAATCCGTTTCGGATTCGAAAACGTGTCCTTTGGACGATAGCTCGGCACGCAGGGCGCGGAAATTCTCGATGATGCCGTTGTGGACAATGGCGACGGTTTCGGTCGCGTGCGGGTGGGCGTTGGCCGTGGTGGGCGCGCCGTGCGTCGCCCAGCGGGTGTGGCCGATGCCGACTGATCCTTGCAGCGGAGCTTCCGTGACGACGGCTTGGAGATTGCGGATTTTGCCGGCGGCGCGGCGGCGGGCGATCGCGCCCGCCTCCAGCGTGGCGACCCCGGCGCTGTCATAGCCACGATATTCCAGGCGCTTGAGCGCTTCGATCAATCGCGGAGCGGCGGGCTCGCCGCCCAGCACGCCGATGATTCCACACATTTATATTTTAACCCTTCGCGTCCCCGCGCAGGCTCGGTTATGAGCCTGCGGCGGTTGATTTGCATCTGAATTAGTCTTTCAACTTGTGACGATTCTGGAGCCAATTTCTTCTATGACTCGGGCTTATTTCGGCACAGACGGCATTCGCGGCACAGCCAACCGCTTTCCCATGACCCCCGAGATCGCAATGCGTGTGGGGCTGGCGGCGGGCAAACGCTTCATGTCGAAGGACGACCGGCGCCACCTCGTCGTGATCGGCAAGGATACGCGGCTGTCCGGCTACATGATCGAGCCGGCGCTGACGGCGGGTTTCACGGCGGTTGGGATGGATGTGGTGCTGTTCGGGCCGCTGCCGACCCCGGCGGTCGCGATGCTGACGCGGTCTCTCCGGGCCGATCTCGGCGTGATGATCTCGGCCTCGCACAACCCGTTCTACGATAATGGCATCAAGCTGTTCGGGCCGGACGGCTACAAGATGAGCGATGAGGCCGAGCACGAGATCGAGGCGCTGATGGATCAACCGCTCGATCAGGGGCTCGCGCAATCATCCAAGCTTGGCCGCGCGCGCCGGATCGACGATGCGCAGGCGCGTTATATCGAGATCGTGAAAGCGACGTTCCCGCGTGGGCGCACGTTGAAGGGGCTTCGCATCGTGATCGATGCTGCGAACGGCGCGGCGTACAAAGTAGCGCCCACTGCGCTCTACGAATTGGGCGCGGAAATTTTTCCGGTCGGCGTCGAGCCGAACGGCTTTAACGTCAATGAGGAAGTGGGATCGACGCATCCCGGCGCGGTGCGTGATGCGGTGCTGAAGTATCGCGCCGATATCGGCATTGCGCTTGATGGCGATGCGGACCGCGTCATCATCGTCGATGAAAAGGGCAATGTCGTCGATGGCGATCAGGTCATGGGGCTTATCGCGGGCGCGTGGAAGAAGGCGGGAGCGCTGACAAAGCCGGGCGTGGTTTCAACGATCATGTCCAATCTCGGGCTTGAGCGCAGCTTGCAGGATATGGGGCTTTCGCTAGTGCGCACCAAAGTGGGCGATCGTTATGTCGTCGAAGCGATGCGCGCGGGCGGTTACAATCTCGGCGGCGAACAATCGGGGCATATCGTGCTGTCCGATTATTCCACGACGGGCGATGGCTTGCTCGCCGCGCTGCAAGTGCTCGCGGTGAAGGTCGATACGGGCAAGCCGGTTTCGGAAATCTGCCGCGTGTTCGAGCCCGCGCCGCAAATCTTGGAGAATGTGCGCGTTGAAGGCGGCGGCAAGCCGCTTGAAGCTGACAGCGTCAAAGATGCGATCAGCGCTGCGGAAATGCGTTTGGGCGCGCGCGGACGTCTTGTGGTGCGCGCGTCAGGCACGGAGCCGCTTGTGCGTGTTATGGCCGAAGGCGATGACGAAGCCTTGGTGCGCGACGTGGTCGGTTCTGTCGCCGAAGCGGTGAGGCAGGCTGCAAAAGCCGCTTAGCCACGTTCTGGCGAAACAGTGCAAGCAGGCGCTGCCAATGCTGCTCCGCCGCAGCTTTGTCGTAAGCGTGTCGCGCGGGAAAAACGAAGCCGTGATCCGCGCCCTTATAGATTTCAACCTCGGCGTTCGCCTTTGTTGTTTGCGCAGTTTCAGAAAGAACCGCGGTCTGATCGAGCGGCGCCCATTGATCGAGTTCCGCGCAGCCGAAATAGAACGCAGCATTGGATGTTTGCATTTTGAGATGCGGGCTGGTGGCCTGGTCTGTCACGAGTTGCACGCCATGAAATGACGCCGCCGCCGCGATCCGCGAATTGCGCGCAGCGAAATTCACCGCATGCTGCCCCGTCATGCAATAGCGATGATTCCGGCCTTGCCCGGCCGCACCGCCGAATCCGAGTCTGCATATGCAACGAGCGCATCGCAATCTTGCATTACCATCTCGATCGTGAGCGTGACCATGAGATCGCATATTCGCGCTCGATCATGGCGCTCCTCCAATATTGTTTGCGTAAGCATTCGTCTGACGCGAGCTCTGGCGCAATTCGAAACTGTTTGCGTTTGCCGTAGCGGGCGCCCGCGATTGCCCCGGCCTTCGTGCCCGTCTAACAATCGATGATCGATTAATTATGGAGCGCGCCGGATGTCCGTCACGATCTACCACGCAGAGGCGCGCCGCTCGGAGCGGGTCGCTTGGCTGCTCGAAGAAATCAATTTTCCGTACGAACTTGTATTCAAGCCGGGCGATGTCATGGGCTCGTTCGGGCCGATCCGTGAAGCGGGCCATGCCTATCCGATGGCGCCTGTCGTGCGTGATGGCGAGGATGTTCTGATCGAATCCGCAGCGATCCTTGAGACGTTATTGAATCGTTATGCGCCGGTCAGCGCGATACGCCCGCCCATCACGGCGCGCGAGCACGCGAAATATTTGGAATGGCTGCATTTCGCAGAGAGCACGGCGTTTCCGCGCTTTCAGCAGGAAATGATCAATCGCGCCTTGCCGCCCGCGAAAACGCCGGAGGCGCAAGCGCGGCGCTTCGGCGGATCAGCGCGCATTCTGCAATATATTGAGGATACGCTGGCCAAGCAGCCCTATCTTGCTGGCAAGGATTTCAGCGCGGCCGATATCCAAAATCACTTTGTCATTCGCATCGGGCTGTCCGCCGCCGCGAACCGGCGCGGCGTGCCCGCGCTGCTCTTGCAGCCGGACGCGGAATGCTACGCGCCTTATCCGGCGATCAAATCTTATATGGATCGCCTTGCAGAGCGCCCGCCCTTCAAACGCATGATGGAAAAGACCATGCCGACGGGTTTCCCGGCGATCTGATGTTTTTCGCAGTCCAGGCAGGGGCGCGGTCTTCACGGACCGCGCCTTTTCTGCGCGCCTTGCATCGAGGCCGGAACGCGATACCGTGGCCAGGAAAAAAGAACATCAGGTAGGACGCGTCGAATGAGCGGTGACAGGATCAAAGCCGAGCGCCTTATGCATTCGATTCATGCTGTGAAGGACATTACCGCGGCGCGGCAATTATATATGCGCGCCTTCGCCGGCCTTGCGTTTTCGGAAGGCTATCACGAGGGCGAAGACCGCGACATGAATCTGATTTATGTCGCCGATCATATGGTCGAGCCGATGGCGCCGCGCGACGTAAACGCCGCCGATAGAACCTTCGCGCGCTTCCTCCAGCGTTATGGCGAAAGCTTCCATTCCATAGAGTTTAAGGTCGCCAATTCTCCCGCCGCAGCGCAACGTTGCAAAGACCTCGGCGTCGCGCTGACCACCGAATATGACATCTTCTTTTTTGTGCACCCGAAATCGACGGGCGGCATCATTCTGGAAGCCACCGAAGTCTTCATGTTTAACGATCCCGCTGATCTGCCAAGTTGGAATCCAGATTGGATGAAGGGGCACCCGTCGCATATCCGCAAGCTTGCTTACGTCGCCTGCACGACGAAGGACATGGACGCATCGCTGCGCGTTTTTACCGAAGTGTTTGACGGTGAAATCCTCGGCGAAGATCGCGTGACATGGCCGCAAGCCGCGCGGCGCGTGATGGTGACTGTCGGCGGCACGAAGATCGCGCTCTATGCGCCCGAAGGCGAGGGCGCGCTTGCGGCTTATCAGCAAGGCCCGTCATCCGGCGTTTACGCGCTCTGCTGGGAAAGCGACGATCTCGCCGCGACTGAAAAATGGTTCGGGCGTTTTGATCTAAAATTGGAGAGCAAAAATCCGAAGAGATTTTCGCTCGATCCTGCCGGCGTTTTCGGCGCGCGGCATTGGTTCGTTGATCGCGCGCCATTTTGAAGGAGGCCGCCATGTCTGATGAGGATCTCGGCCCTGGCGTGCGGCGGATGCGGCCGGACGATCATTTCATGATCCTCACGGAAACCGACGCGACGCCGATGCATATCGGTTCGCTGCAATATTTCGACGTTCCGGCTGGCGCGCGCGCGGATTTCTATGATGCGGCGCGCAAGCAAATCGCGCAGCGTCTACCGCATACGCCTTTGCTTTCCGTGCTGCGGCAAGAGCCGGAAGGCTATGATTCCGACATCTGGGTCGGTGTTGCGGAATGCGACCTCGATTATCATGTCGTTCGCGTTTCCGATCCGCTCGATGAGGCTGGCGTGCGCGTGTTCATCGCGCAGAAAATCATGGAGCGTCTCGATCTCTCGAAGCCGCCTTTCCGCGTCTACGTGTTCGATAATCTCGCGGATGGGCGCGCGGCGCTTTACTCGAAAGTTCACCACAGCGTGACGGATGGCATCGGCTTCCAAACGATTCTAGCGTGTTTCAGCGATGACTATCCGCCTGCGTCACATACGCCTGTCGCGGGCTCTGTTCCGGATGCGGCTGCGTGGCGCGCCGCTGCCGATGCGAAGTTCGCGGCTGAGGCGCAGGCGGTGAAAGATAAGCGCGCCGCAATGGATGCGGCGCTTGGCATGCTGCGCTCCGGGGAGCTAGCGCCGCGCGCGAAAACGCCAACGCTCAGAATGTCCGCGCCGACATCCAATCAGCGCGCATATGAGACGCTGTCCCTGCCGCTCGCTCGTGTGAAGGCGCTCAGCAAAAAGCTGGACGGTACGGTGAACGATATTTTCCTGACGATTGGCGGCACGGCGATCCGCAATTATCTGCTGGAGATCAATGATTTGCCGAGCGATCCAATCGTCGTGAATTCGGCGCGTTCTTATCGAGATCC
>JBEVOS010000035.1:0-3786 GCA_040507435.1 Caulobacterales bacterium
CATTCAACGCGTTTGGTCATCGCGTCTCGCTGCGCAACAAGCTCGGCGGCACGACCACCTATACCTATAACGCACGTGGGCTATTGGCCTCGGAAGTCTTGCCGATCAGCTCGTATACGAACAGCGGCTCGGTGCAGGCGACCAGCGTCACGACCTCTTACGCCTACGATTCGCGCGGCAATCTCATCACCAAAACTGAAGCGGCGGGCCTCACCGAGCAGCGCGTCACGCAATATGAATATGACGGCGCCGACCGGCTGATCAAAATCAAGCATGATGTCGCCAACACGCAGCTTGTTTCGTCTGCGACCGCGGCGGCGGCAACGAGCGGCACACAGACGCTCACCGAAGAGCTTAAATATGATCGCCGCGGCAATGTGATCGAGAAGATCGACGCTGCCGGCGCGCGGACGCTCTATTGGTATGACAAAGCCGATCGCGTCACCCATAGCTTGAGCCCGACCGGCACGCTGACGCGGACCTATTACGACAAGAACGGCAATGTCGCCGAGACGCGCGTCTATGAGACGATTGAGACCTTGCCGTCCGATGCGCTGGGGATTCCGCCGAGCGGCGGCTCGGGCGCATACCGGATCACGCAATATCAATATGACGCGCTCGATCGCCTGACGAAGACGATCACGCCAAGCATCACCATTGGGAGCTACACAAGCGCGTTTGCAGTCGCGACGCAGAATCTCGAGACGACCTACGAATATGACGCGATGGGCAATGTGGTGCGCGTCACCGATCCCAAAGGCGCGCAGACCTATTCCTATTACAATGCGGCGGGCCGGAAGATCGCCGAGATCGATGCGGGTCTCTATCGCACCGATTGGACCTATGATTCCGAAGGCAATGTGCTGACCGAGCGCCGCTATAAGACCGCGCAGTCGAGCGCGCCGTCAAGCATCACCGCATCGCCGCCGAGCGCGCCGTCGACCCATGCCGACGACCGCGTCACCGAATTCACGTACGACAAGATGGGCCGGCGGCTCACGCAGACGCGCAAAGATGTCGTCGTGCACTCGACATCGACGCCCGGAACGACCGCAACGCAAGATTCAACCATAGCTTATCAATATGACGCGCTCGGCAATGTCACCCGTAAGACCGAAGCGACCGGCGATTATATCGATTACGATTACGATCTCGGCGGGCGCCTGACGCGCGAAGAGCGTAGCGCCTATACCGATTTCAATGGCGCCAGCGTCGCGCCGGCGGTCGACTACTATTATGACGGCCTCAACAATCTCGCACGCTCGCGATCGGCGGGATCGACCTACGCGGGCGGCGGCGCGATCATCCTGCGCCAGGAAGTCCCGCTGTCGGATCCAAGTTGGACCACTTTCCGCGCCAGCGGATCGGTGCTGCTTGGCGGCAATGCGGAGGGCAAGCACGCCGTCACCGCGGGCGCGACGATCAGCTATTCTTTCTACACCAAGGAAATCTCCGACACCGCGCTGCGCGTCGACGCGTTCATTGATTTCTGGGATGCGAGCGGCAATTATCTGAGCCGCGTCGCGCAGACCTATACGCAGGCGCCCAGCGGTTTTGTGCAAGTCACAGGCTCGGGCACGGCGCCGACGGGCGCGGCCTTTGCCGCAGTCGGCGTGCTCGCGATCCGCGAAAACACAACCGACAATTCGGCGATGGAAATCGCTATCAAGGATTTCAGCTTCAATGGCGGCAGCGTCGTTGCAACGCCGACCGCGATCGCCAATTGGAGCAATGGCACGGGCCGCAATTTCGAAGTGCGCCGCGGCGACGTCGATGAGCGCGTCACGACATATGAATATTATAGCAATGGCGGCCTCCTCAAAACCAAGACCGATGCGGAAGGCTTTGCGCAAACCTATCGCTATGACAAAGCCGATCGGCTGCTGCGCGCCGAATATGTGCGATCGGCAGCGGATTCCTCCACCACCAATGACGGCGTCGGCTATGCTTACGATCTCGAAGGCCGGGTGACGCAGCAAGGCGTCATGCTCAAAGAGAGCGGGGGAACCTACACCCGCACCGGCTTCGACACCGCCACCACGCAATACAACGCCTATGGCGACATCTCCCAGCGCGGCCTCAACAGCGTCTATTCGGAGCTCTTCGCTTACGACAAGGCAGGGCGCGTCTGGCGCTCGACCGAGGGCGATGGGACAACCAAATATTATATGTATGACGCCGCCGGCAATCGCACGCTGACGATCGCAAGCGACGGCACGAATATCGACAATCAGACGCTGACCTGGGCGCTTGATCGCTGGGGCTCGACGCGCGCCGATATCGGCACGGTCTATGTCGACGGCGTCGTCTCGACGATCACCAAATATGATGCGCGCAATCAGGCCATCGAAGTGCGCGAGCCGCGGCGCGAGCTGACATCGAGCACGAAGGCCGATCTTGTCACCTCGCGCGCCTACAACGCTTTTGGCGAGGTCGCGTATGAGATCAACGCGCTGAGCGCGCGGATCGACTACACCTACAATACGATGGGGCGGCTCATTCAGCGCGAGAGCCCCTCTGTCGAGGGCGTTGGCGAAAACGGCAAGTGGATTTCGGGCTATTCAGGCGATACGCCCAATGCGAGCTCGACGACGGCGGTGACTTTCAGGCCGATCGAGAAATTCTATTACGACAAATCCGGCCGCCTGGTCGCCAATCGCGACGCCAATGGCAATCTCACGCGGCAGGTCTTGCTCGCGGGCACCGGCTATAATGGAACCAACGCACTCGTCACGCAGGTCATCACGCCGGACAACGAAGCCGTCACCACGGCATATGACATCCATGGCGATGCGCGCCGGATCGTCGATCAACTGAAACGCCCGACCACGCAAAGCTTCGACAAGCTTGGCCGCATCGTCCAGATGTCGCGCCCGGGCGGGCTGGTCGAAAGCTACGCCTATGACGGCCTCGGCCAGCGCATCCGCCGCTGGAACAATCAGCTCGGAACCGGGACCAACAAAGAAGAGCGCATCACCTACGATCAGCAAGGCCGCATCACCCAGCAGATCGCCATGGGCGGCGATACGACAAGCTACGCGTACTCATGGAGCGGATCGCTCGCCACCACCGGCATGGCCACCTATGGCGGCTGGACCAAGACAACCACTTACGCCAACAGCAAAACACTGATCGAAAAGACCGACGTCTTTGGCCGCACATTGCAGCGCACCGATCTCGGATCGCACGTCTCCGATTACACCTACGATAAAGCCGGGCGTCTCATCACCCGTAGCGGCGGGGATACGCTCTACAGTACCTACTTCAATACGAACAAGATTGCGTCCGCGTATGGAACTTTCGGTTACCAAGACGACGAAGGGAGTTGGAAAACACAAACGACAACCTACAGCTACGACGCCGTTGGAAATCTGACCCGCGAGAAGATACACGAGGTTGGGGAAAATTACTGGTCATGGGCGTACGATAACGGAAAATTTGCAAGCTACGGCGTAGAAACTGAACCGTTTGATCATGTCGTGAGAGATTCCACGGCAACCTATGACGCTCTGTCGAGATTGCTGACGTGGTCGGACTCTGGAAGCGCTGCGCCGCCAGCCTCCATTACGTATTCTTACGACGCAGCCAGTAACATTCGGCGCTCGCTCTCGACTTTCAGGGTAGTTACAGATGGCGTTGTCGCCAGTAGTTCAACAACGCAGGACTTTTGGTACAGATACGATTCTTTGAATCGTGTGGTGACGCAGAAGGGGCAGCTTTCCGGCGGCGCCGTCGTCCGCAGCACGCAAGGTACGGATGTCTTTTACGACGCCGCTGGCCAACGCG
>JBEVOS010000039.1:0-11000 GCA_040507435.1 Caulobacterales bacterium
GGTCGCGGTCTTCGCGTCGGCGAGCGTGATCGGAGATTTCTCCGCGATCGCCCAGCAATTTGAGCCCCACACCTGCAGGAAGAATGGATAGCGCCCCGTCTGCGCGACCACATAATCGAGCGCATCATCATCATAGACGACACCCTCATCCTTCGCGGGCGCCGCCAGCGCTTTGCGGGCGCTTGCCTCATCGAGCGGCCCAATCGGCGGATAATCGAAGAGCCGCTCCGCATAGGATTTTGCATCGCCCGCGAGTTTTGCGAGCTGCGGCAGCCCAGCGCCAATGAGCAAAAGCGGCAATTGGCGCTGCGAAACCTTATGCAGCGCCATAATCAGCGCAGCCAAATCTGTCTTCGAAATATATTGCACCTCATCGGCGAGGATCACCGCTGCCGTACTGCGCTTGTCCGCCGCTTCGCCGATCGCAACGAAAAGATCGGTGAGATCGAGCGCAAGATCGCCCGTCGCGGGTTGATGCGTTAGGCCGAACTCAACATCGCCAAGCTGCACTTTGAACGCGCTTGCAAACGACCGCAGCACGCCGAACGCATTTTGAATTTCATGGCCTGCGCGCTTAATACGGTCGAGCCGCAGCAGGATGCGGTAGAGCTGCGGCGCAAGCTGCGCCGCGAGTGTCTTTTCCGGATCAATTTCGAAAATCGCAGTCTGGCAGCCAATCGCTTCCGCGCGCTGCTCGAATTCGTTCAGCAGCACCGTTTTACCGACGCCCCGCAGCCCCAGCATCATGAAACTTTTGGCGGACTTGCCCGCAACAGTCCTCGAGATCGTCAAATCCGCCCGCGAGATCAGCTCATCGCGGCCCGCCAGCTCCGGGGGAGGGGCGCCCGCGCCGGGGTTATAGGGATCGCGTTTCAGGTCCATACGGGAAACTTAGCTAAACTTAGGCCGATTGCGCCTAACTATGCCTAACTTATCTATACTCGCCCGCAAACCCCATATAGGCGAATATAAGAAACTTAGGTCACCCACACCTAATTCAACCTAACTTTCCAATAGAACCCTCAACGGCTATTGCCGCCTCGTCTTAGGAGATGCCCATGCGCCCGTCCGGCCGCGTCGCCGATCAGCTTCGCGAAATCAGCCTCGAAACCGCCTTCAGCCGCTACGCCGAAGGCTCTTGCCTTGCCAAATTCGGCAATACGCACGTGCTTTGCACGGCAAGCGTCGAGGAAGGCGTGCCCGGCTGGCTCAAGGGTCAGGGCCGCGGCTGGGTCACGGGCGAATACGGCATGCTCCCGCGCGCCACCCATACGCGGGGCCGCCGCGAAGCCGCCCTAGGCAAGCAAAGCGGGCGCACGCAGGAAATTCAGCGTCTCATAGGCCGCGCGCTGCGCTCCGTCGTGGATTTGAAAGCGCTCGGCGATCGCACGGTCACGCTCGATTGCGATGTGCTGCAGGCAGATGGCGGCACGCGCACCGCGGCGATCACCGGCGCTTGGGTCGCGCTCGCGAAAGCCTGCGCCTACCTGAAAAGCGAAGGCGTGCTAAAAGCCGATCCGATCACCGGGCAAGTCGCGGCGATCTCATGCGGCGTGTTCGAAAAAACGCCGGTCCTCGATCTCGACTATCCGGAAGATTCAAACGCCGAAGTCGATGCGAACTTCGTGCTGTCCGGCGATGGCCGTTTGATCGAGGTGCAGGCGACTGGCGAGCAGCGCCCCTTCACCGATGAGGAATTCGCCGAGCTTATCCGCTTGGCGAAACTCGGCTGCGGCCAATTATTCGAGGCGCAGCGCAAAGCAATCCTCTGATCTGGTAGAGTGCAGTCATGCTCGCGCCCAACACACGCCTCGTCGTCGCCAGCCACAACAAAGGCAAAGCGCGCGAAATCGCAGAATTGCTCGCGCCTTATCGGCTCGATGTGATCTCGGCGGCGGATTTAAATCTGCCTGAACCGGAAGAAACCGAAGACAGCTTCAAGGGCAATGCGATCTTGAAAGCCGAAGCTGCGCTCAAGGAGTGCGGCCTTGCATGTCTCGCCGATGACTCGGGGCTAAGCGTGAATGCGATCGGCGGCGCGCCGGGTATTTACTCCGCGCGTTGGGCCGGGCCGGAGAAAGACTTCGCGTCCGCCATGCAGCGCGTTGAGCGTGAACTCGCAGGCAAAGCGGATCGCAGCGCTGAATTCGTCTGCGCGCTCGCCCTCGCGCGTCCAGGAGAAAGAACCGAAGTGTTCGAAGGCCGCGTGCAGGGGCAAATTGTTTGGCCGCCGCGCGGAAATAAAGGCTTCGGCTATGATCCAATCTTCGTGCCGGATGGTGAAGCGCGCACGTTCGGTGAAATGAGCGGCGAGGAAAAACTTCCGCTCACGCATCGCGCCAAAGCCTTCGCATTGCTCACCGCTGCGCTCGCATGACGGCTTTCGGAATTTACCTGCACTGGCCGTACTGTTCGCGCATCTGCCCCTATTGCGATTTCAACGTCTATCGCGCCAAAGGCGCCGATAGCTTCGCTCTATTGCAGGCAATCGAAAAAGACATTTACGCCCACGCTGAAAAGCTTGGCCGCCGTCAGGCCGATACGCTCTTTCTTGGCGGCGGCACGCCCTCGCTGATGAGCGGCGCGGAAATCGCGCATATCGTCGATATCGTTGATCGCGCTTTTGGCCTCGCGCTGGATGCGGAAATCACGCTCGAATGTAATCCGGAAGACGCGCGCCGCGTTCGCGATCAAGCTGCGGCGGGCGTCAATCGTTTTTCGCTTGGCGTGCAGGCGCTGGATGATGCTGCGCTGAAAGCTTTGGGCCGCGCACATGATTCCGAAAAAGCCCGCAAAGCCATCGAAGCCGCCGCGCGCACGGATCGCCGTGTCTCACTCGATCTTATCTACGCGCGTGAAAACCAGAGCATTGCAGCCTGGGCGCATGAATTGACGGAAGCGTTAAAGCTGCCGGTCGAGCATGTGTCGCTCTATCAGCTTACGATCGAGGAGGGCACGGCCTTCGATCGCGCAGTGAAACGCGGGACGCTTAACCCGCCCAGCGGCGAGGTCGCCGCCTCGATGTACGAAATCACGCAGGAAATCTGCGCCAGCGCAGGCTTTCCCGCCTACGAAATCTCCAATCATGCGCGCGGCGCTGACGCGCAATCGGAGCATAATCTTCTTTATTGGCGCGGCCACGATTGGATCGGCGTCGGCCCAGGCGGGCATGGGCGTTTCCGGCTCGGCGGCGAACGCATGGCGACAGAATCCGTCCCGGCGCCCGCCGCCTATATTGAAGCTGTGAACGCAAACGGAATTGGCTGGGAAAGCGCTGCCGTGCTTAGCCAAGAAGAAGAACGTGACGAAGCGCTGCTGATGGGATTGCGCGTCGCCGAAGGCCTCGATCGCGCGCGGCTCCTATCCGCGCCGCCGAGCGAAGACAAAATCGCAGGCTTCGTAGCGGACGGTTTGTTGATCGCGACGCCGCATCGTTTGAAACTGACCGAACGCGGCCGACTGTTCGCCGACCGCATCGCATCAGAACTCTCCCTGGCCTAACTTTGACTTAGTCGGTGTTCTGCGCCGCGAACGCCGCGAGCGTTGCAAAGCTCACGATTTCCGAAACATTCGCGCCAAGCCACGCGATCTGCACCGGCTTCTCAAGCCCAAGCAGCATCGGCCCGATCACGGTCGCGCCGCCCGTCACGGAGAGCAATTCCGTCGAGATCGCCGCCGAATGGATCGCCGGCATGATCAGCACGTTCGCCGCATCCCTCAGTCGCGAGAACGGATAGAGCTTCGCGACGTCCGGGTTGAGCGCCACTTCCGGGCTCATCTCGCCTTCATACTCGAAATCGATCTCCTCGCGCCGGTCGAGGAGCGTCACCGCTTCGCGAATGCGGTCCGAACGTTCCATTGGCGGATTGCCGAAATTCGACGCGGAAACGAATGCGACGCGTGGCGTCACGCCGAAGCTGCGCGCGCCGGCTGCCGCTTGAATGGCGATCTGCGCCAATTCTTCCGCAGTCGGAAATTCCGCGACGCTGGTGTCGGCGATGAAGAATTGCCGTCCTTTGGATAGCACGATCGACATGCCGATCAGCCTTTGCTTCGGCAGCGGATCGAGCACGCGCCGCACATCGTCGAGAGCGGTGGCGTAATTGCGCGTCGTGCCGGTCACCATCCCATCGGCATGGCCATGCGCGAGCATGCACGCGCCGAACACGTTGCGGTCTTGATTGACGAGCCGCTGCGCGTCGCGATGCAGCAAACCGAAACGTTGCGTGCGTTTATAGACATAGTCCGTATACGCTGCATTGTTCTCGGAAAGCCGCGCATTGATGATCGGCAGCTTCGCATCGCCGGAAAGGCCCGCAGCGGCCATGTTCTGCTTCACGAGGTCTTCGCGCCCGATCAAGATCGGCTCGCCGAGCCCGAGTTCCTTGAACGCATACGCTGCGCGGATCACGCTCGGCTCTTCGCCTTCGGCAAACACGATGCGCTTCGGCGTTTTACGGACGGCGGTTTGGATGCGCTGCATCACCGCGGCGCTTGGATCGAGCCGCTGCGCGAGGCTTTCCTTGTAAGCCTGCATGTTGTCGATCTTCTTGCGCGCGACGCCCGTATCCATCGCGGCCTGCGCGACGAACGGCGGCACCGTGGATATCAAGCGCGGGTCGAAAGGCGTCGGAATGATATAGTCCGGCCCGAATTTGAGGCGCCGGCCCTGATAGGCGGCCGCCACTTCGTCCGGCACGTCTTCTTTTGCAAGCTCCGCCAGCGCGCGCGCCGCCGCGACCTTCATCTCCTCATTGATCGTGCGCGCCCGCACATCGAGCGCGCCGCGAAAAATGTAAGGAAAGCCAAGAACATTGTTCACTTGATTGACGTAGTCGGAGCGCCCCGTTGCGATGATCGCATCGTCCCGCACAGCCATAATGTCTTCCGGCAGAATTTCCGGATCAGGATTGGCCATCGCGAAGATGATCGGCTTTTTCGCCATCGACTTGACCATTTCTTTCGAAACGGCGCCGGCGACGGAGAGGCCGAAAAACACGTCCGCGCCGACGAGCGCTTCCGCCAGCGTGCGCGCTTTCGTGTCGACCGCGTGCGCCGCTTTATACTGATCCATGCCTTCTTTGCGGCCGCGATAAATCACGCCCTTTGAATCGCACATGATGACATTGTCGGAACGCACGCCCAGCATTTTCGCGAGATTGACGCACGAAATACCCGCCGCGCCCGCGCCGTTGACCACCATTTTGACGTCGCTCATCTGACGCCCAGTGATCTCGCACGCGTTCAGAAGGCCCGCCGCCGCGATGATCGCGGTGCCGTGCTGATCGTCGTGGAAAACGGGAATGTCGAGATCGTCGCGAAGGCGCGATTCGATTTCGAAGCACTCAGGCGCTTTGATATCTTCCAGATTGATGCCGCCGAATGTCGGCCCGATATTCCGGACGGTCGTGATCAGCTCTTCGGTGTCCGTCGTCGTCACTTCGATGTCGATGGAATCGACATCCGCGAAGCGTTTGAACAAAACGCTCTTGCCTTCCATGACGGGCTTGGACGCCATCGCGCCCAAATTGCCGAGCCCAAGGATCGCCGTGCCGTTCGAGATGACGGCCACAAGGTTGCCCTTCGCGGTATAATCGTAGGCCTTGTCCGCATCTTCCGCGATCGCTTTGACCGGAACGGCGACGCCCGGCGAGTAGGCGAGCGAAAGATCCCGCTGCGTCGCCATCGGCTTCGTGGGCGTGACGGAGAGTTTGCCCGGCGGATAAGAACGGTGAAATTCGAGCGCTTCTTCGTCGGTAAAGCTGCGTTTTTCGTCGGACATGTGTCGGCGTTTCCTTAAGGGGGCGCCACCCTAGCTTCGGCGCCGCGCCCGTCAATGCTGGGCCATCGCGCGCCGCCTCTGACTTGTCCAGCGAAGAATGAGCGCAAGCCCGGTTGCGACGACGACCGTGACCGCCAGCGGCCGCGCCGTTCCGTCAACAAATGCGCCGGTGATCGCGGCGCATGCGGCGCCTAAAATATGGCCAAGCGCTCCGGTCACCGTCGCGACCACGCCAGGCCGCTGCATATCCTCGCCCTGCGCGATGGCCGCTGCATTGGGAAATACGAACGGAAAGCTGGCGATCACGAAAAAGAGCGGCGTGAGCACGCCCCACATCCCAAACCACCCGGTGAACGCGAACAGAGCGAGAAGAACGCCAAGGCAGAACGTAACGATGACGGAGCGGTCGAGAACGTCCTCTGGGTGCATCCGCACCAGGATCGCGCGATTGATCTGTGATGCGGCGATTCCGCCGATCGCATTAAATCCAAAAAAAAATCCGAAATGTTCGGGTGCAATCCCGTACCCGTTCATCAGCAGGGCAGGAGCGTTTGAAATGTAAGTATAAAAACTCGCGCTCCCCAGCGCCCCAACGATGGAGGTGCGGATGAGGCGCTTGTTTGTGATCACCGCCTTGAGCGACGCGAATACGGATTCCCCGCGCGATGTCAGCGCCGCAGCCGCGGAACGCGTTTCCGGCAGCCGGAAATACGCTGTGAGCGAAATTGCGAACGAGAGCGCCGCCACAGCGTAGAACACAACGCGCCAGTCCGAATGCACCACGATCCATCCGCCCACGATCGGCGCTAAAATCGGCGCGACGCCCATAATCAGCATGAGATGCGACGTGAACCGCGCGCCTTCGCGCACGCCGAACATGTCGAACACAATCGCGCGAACGATCACCATCGACGCAGAAACGCCGATCGCCTGAATGAAGCGCATAAGGATAAGCGTTTCGACATTTGGCGAAAGCGAACATCCTATCGTCGCCGCGATAAACACTGCGATCCCGACAAAGAGGGGTGTGCGCCGGCCGAACCGGTCCGACGCCGGGCCCCAGATAAATTGCCCGCCAGCGATGCCCACGAAATACGCCGCGAGCGTCAGCTGCATCGTGCCGGGGTCGGCCTTCAGCGCGCGGCCAATTTCGGGAACGGCCGGCAGATAGAAATCCATCCCGACCGGCAGGAACGCGAACATAGACCCCAGTAAAACGAACATGAGCGCCGTCGGCGCGGCGGGGCGATGCTCAGGATCTGCGGCGGCGGTCAATGCGATAGGTCTCCATTATACGGGGATACACTTGCGGCTCTGGCGGATGTCCGCGCACCCGTCCAACGCCGCCCAGCGCTTCAATCCCGCGCTCACACGCTTTAGGACAGAGGCATGGCCGATTCTGGAGGAAGGACAGAAGCGGAGAAAGCGCCTTCGCCCTTTCTCGCGCAATATCTGGCGGCGAAAGCCGATTACCCAGATGCAATGCTCTTCTTCCGGATGGGCGATTTTTACGAGCTCTTCTTCGAAGATGCGGTCAACGCCGCCGGCGCGCTCGGCATCGCCCTCACCAAACGTGGCCAGCATAAGGGCGAAGATATCCCGATGGCTGGCGTGCCCTGGCACCAGGCCGAAAACTACCTCGCGAAATTGATCCGCGCCGGTTTCCGCGTCGCTGTCTGCGAGCAGATGGAAGATCCGGCGGAAGCGAAGAAGCGCGGCTCGAAATCCATAGTGCGCCGTGAGGTTGTTCGCCTCGTCACGCCGGGGACGCTGACGGAGGAAGGGCTCCTCGATGCGCGCGCGCCAAGCCGGCTTGCCGCGCTCGCGATTGCGGATGATGGCGCGGCGCTCGCCTGGGCCGATGTCTCGACCGGCGCTTTCGAAGTGCGGCCCTGCGCAATCGCAAAGCTGGAGGAGGAGATCGCCGCCCTCGCGCCCGCCGAATTGCTGGCGGCGGAGAGCGAAAGCGCGCGCGTGCGCGATGCAGCCGAATTCGCAGGCGCGGCGCTCACCTTGCGTCCCGATGCAAAATCCGATTCCCGGATGGGTGCGCGCCGTGCCGAAACGCTTTTTGAGGTGGCTTCGCTCGATGCGTTCGGCGAATTCGGCGACGCGGAACTCGCCGCCATTGGCTTGCTCATCGACTATATCGAGCTGACGCAAGCGGGCGCGGCGCCCCGTCTCATGCCGCCGCGCCGCGCCGCCGCGCAGGCGTTCATGTCAATTGATCCCGCGACCCGTGCAGCGCTCGAAATCGAAAGATCGACACGCGGCGCGCGCGAAGGCTCGCTCCTCGCCGCGATTGATCGCACCGTCACAGCGCCTGGCGGACGATTGCTTGCAGAGCGCCTCGCACGCCCGCTCACCAATGTCGCCGCGATCAATGCCCGGCTCGATGCGGTGCAATTCTTTCTCGAAGAACCGGATCGTCGCGCCCAGATTCGCGCCGAACTGAAATCGGCAGGCGATCTTGCACGTGCATTGACGCGGCTCGCACTTGGGAGAGGCGGCCCGCGGGACCTCGCAGCCTTGCGGGATGCTTTGCTCGCGGGCGATCGCGCGCAAGCGCGTTGCCTGGGCGTTTCGGCTTCCGCGCCGCAGGAAATTCTCACGGCATGCCGCGCGCTCGCGCTTGCGGATCATCCTGGCCCCGCCGCGCTCGTGCAAAAACTCGCGAACGCGCTCGGTGAAGAATTGCCGCTGCTGGCGCGCGATGGCGGTTTCATCGCCCCGCAATACGATCAGGCCCTCGATGAAGCGCGCGCCCTGCGCGACGATAGCCGCCGCGTTATCGCTGCGCTGCAAGCGCAATACGCAGAAGAAACCGCGATGCCGGGCTTGAAGCTGCGTCATAACGGAGTCCTCGGCTATCATATCGATGCAACGCCTAAACAGGCCGAAGCTTTTCTCAGCCCGCCGCTCAATGCGCGCTTCATTCACCGCCAAACCAATGCCAGTTCCGTTCGGTTCACGACAAACGAGCTGATCGAACTCGATGCAAAAATCGCGCGCGCGGGCGATATTGCTTTGGCGCGCGAGCAAGCGCTGTTTCGCGCTTTCGCCGAAGAAGCGGCGAAAAACGAATCCGAAATCCGCGCCGCCGCCGAAGCGCTCGCCTCGCTCGATGTCGCAGCTGCGCTCGCCGATTGGGCGGAGGATGCGCAGGCTGTCCGTCCCGAGATCGATGAGACGTCAGCGCTCATCGCTGAAGCTGGCCGCCATCCGGTCGTTGAGCGCGCTCTGCGGCGCGAAGGGCAGGGCTTCACCGCGAATGACGCGCGCCTCGATGGCGCCGGTCAAGCAGGCCCGCGACTCGTGCTCGTCACCGGCCCCAACATGGCGGGCAAAAGCACCTATCTGCGCCAGATCGCCATCCTCGCCATTCTCGCGCAAGCGGGCTGCTACGCGCCCGCGCGCAAATTGCGTCTCGGCGTGGTGGATCGCTTGTTCGCCCGGGTCGGCGCGTCAGACGATCTCGCGCGCGGACGCTCCACATTCATGATGGAGATGATCGAAACCGCCGCGATCCTGCATCAGGCTGGCCCGCGCTCCCTCGTCGTGCTCGATGAAATCGGCCGTGGCACCGCGACGTTCGACGGCCTCGCCATTGCCTGGGCCGTGAGCGAGCATTTGCACGATACGAACAAAAGCCGCGCCATATTCGCCACGCATTATCACGAACTCACCTTGCTGGCCGATCGGCTGCAGGCCGTCGCAAACGCGCATCTGCGCGCCAAGGAATGGAAAGGCGATCTCGTCTTCCTGCATGAAGTCTCGCCCGGCGCTGCCGATCGCTCTTACGGCATCCAGGTCGGCAAACTCGCGGGATTGCCGAAGCAGGCCGTTGATCGCGCCCGCGCTGTGCTTGCACGGCTTGAGTCAGGCAAAAGCGGCAAGATCATCGATGAAACCGAATCAATGCCGCTTTTCGCGCAAGCGCTCGAACCCTCCGCCGTCGAAGAATCGCTCGCACGCCTCGATCCGGATTCAATGAGTCCGAAAGAAGCGCTCGAAGCGCTCTACGCGCTAAAGGCGCAGCTGAAAGGCTAGCGCTCCGGTGCGGCCGGCGGCGGTTGATCCAGCAGGGACGGGCGGTTCTGGCCCTGGCGCTGAATTTCCTGCACAGCCATGCCCTGTGTGACGGCGTTCACCGCTGTCGGCAGCGTCGAGACCGTGGCCGCATACATCATATACGCGCCGAGGCATGCGCCGATCACCAGCCCGCCAATCCCCCAAGTAGAGGCGGCGAACCAATAGGCGGAGCTGCGCTCGCGCTTGAACTGCGCCCGGAGCAGCCGCTCCTCGAAATTAACGTCATACGCGCGCGTTTCGAGCGTGTGGACATTACGATGCTTCTCATCATCGACAGGTGTTAACCGGCCGCCACGCGAACTCGCCATACGCGATTACTCCTCATATAGATTGACTATGTGAGGGCGCAGCCATCCCATTACTGCGCCAGCCCCAGACCGCTTCGCTTTGCGGGGGAATTGAGGCAAGACCTGGGCAAGTGGTTAACATGAGCTACACCTGACGGAACCTTAACCCGCTTCGCGCATCCTCGTTCCAACCCCAGCGCGTAATTTCGCGCGCTTATCCCCAATGCCTATATCTACGGCGCCATGGCCCTCAGTCTGAAACCAGCCCGCATTGAATTCGTCGTTGATGGCCGCCAGCTCCGCGCCCAATTGACGGCGACGGCCAAAGCCTACGGCGCCGAATCGCCGGAGACGCGCGCGCGTGTCCGCCAGCTTCTGCACGGCGCGCTGTTTCGCGGCCGTCTCGTCGCGAAGGAGCGGCTGGAGGCGGGCGAAAACGGCTTTGCTGTGGCGCGCCTTCTTGGGCAGGTCGCGGATGAAGTGATCTCGGCGCTTTACGATTTCACGACCGTCCACCTCTTCCGTTCGCGCAATCCGACGGAAGGCGAGCGCTTCGCGATCGTCGCGGTTGGCGGCTATGGCCGCGGCCAGCTCGCGCCCTCGTCGGACATCGATCTCCTGTTTCTGCGCGGTTACAAGCAGACGCCCTGGGCCGAGAGCGTCACCGAATACATGCTCTACATGCTCTGGGACATGGGGCTGAAGGTCGGCAACGCGTCGCGCACGATCGATGAGTGCCTCAAGCTCGCCAAAGGCGATCACACGGTGCAGACGGCGCTGCTGGAAATGCGCCACCTTTGCGGCGACGCCACGCTCTCCGCGGATCTCACCAAGAAATT
>JBEVOS010000044.1:0-7588 GCA_040507435.1 Caulobacterales bacterium
CAGCAAGACACAAGGAATTACGCCAAGCGGCAAAACACCTGGATCCGGGGCCAGATGGCGGCGTGGCGGAAGATCGAGGAAATCGAAATTTCCGCCAGACTGGCCGCCATTGAGGAGATTTTGCCGGAGATTGGCGGTTGACGCGGGCGCCGGGGGCATTTAATTCGCCAATATCAGGGAAGTTGAAACGCCCATGCATTCTGAGACGCATATTCTTGTAAGCATCGCGCGCCGCGGACCAGCCATCTAAGGCTGGACGGACAGGCGCGCGCACCGAAGGCCCCTCACGGGGCCTTTTCTTTTTCGACCTATATGAGCCGCATGATGGAGACTGAGATTATGGACGGCGCCGCGAAGACGAAGAGCGAGACCAAGGCGATCACGATGACGGGCGCCGAAATGGTCGTACGCGCGCTCGCCGAGCAGGGCGTCACCGATCTTTTCGGATATCCAGGCGGCGCCGTGCTGCCGATCTATGACGCGATCTTCCAGCAGGAAGAGGTGCGCCACATCCTTGTCCGGCACGAGCAGGGCGCGGGCCACATGGCCGAAGGCTATGCGCGCTCGACTGGCAAGGTGGGGGTTGCGCTTGTGACGTCCGGCCCGGGCGCGACGAATATCGTGACGCCGCTGGCAGACGCGCTGCTGGATTCGATTCCGATTGTCGTGCTGACCGGGCAGGTCGCGACGCATCTCATTGGTTCGGACGCATTCCAGGAATGCGATACGGTCGGCATCACGCGCTCCTGCACGAAGCATAATTGGCTTGTGAAGGACGTGAACGATCTCGCGCGCATTCTGCATGAGGCGTTTCATGTCGCGCGAACCGGGCGGCCTGGCCCGGTCGTCGTCGATATTCCGAAGGACGTGCAATTCGCGACGGGAACGTATGTCGGCAAGGAAAGCGTGCGCATGCCGAGCTATACGCCCGCGCGCGCGCCGCAGCCGCACAAGATTGCCGATGCGCTCGATCTGATGACGCAGGCGAAGCGTCCTGTTTTCTATACGGGCGGCGGCGTGATCAATGCCGGCGTCCATGCGAGCGCGACGTTGCGCGCATTGGTGAAGGAAACGGGCTTTCCGATTACGTCCACATTGATGGGGCTTGGCGCATATCCCGCCGCCGATCCGCAATGGCTCGGCATGCTGGGTATGCACGGATCGTGGGAAGCCAATCATGTCATGCATGATTGCGATCTCATGATCTGCATTGGCGCGCGCTTCGATGACCGTGTCACGGGGCGGCTGGATGCGTTCAGTCCGAATTCGAAGAAGATTCACATCGATGTCGATCCATCTTCGATCAACAAGAATGTGCTCGTGGATATTGGCATCGTTGCAGATGCAGGCGATGCGCTTGAAGCGCTGCTCGAAGGCTGGCGTGCGCGCAATCGCAAAGTCGATGCGGCGGCGCTGAAGAATTGGTGGGATCAGATTGGCGTGTGGCGCGGCCGCAAGGGCTTCTCCTATCGTAACGACGATAAGATCATCAAACCGCAATATGCGATCGAACGCCTCTATCACGCGGTGAAAGATAAGGATGTCTATATCACCACCGAAGTTGGCCAGCATCAGATGTGGGCGGCGCAATTCTTCCACTTTGAGCAGCCGAACCGCTGGATGACGTCCGGCGGCTTGGGGACGATGGGTTATGGCTTGCCGGCGGCCGTCGGCGTGCAGGCGGCGCATCGCGACGCGCTCGTCATCGACATTGCGGGTGAAGCTAGCGTTCAGATGACGATGCAGGAGATGAGCACGGCCGTGCAGCACGATCTGCCGATTAAAGTGTTCATCCTGAATAATGAGTGGATGGGCATGGTGCGCCAGTGGCAGCAGTTGCTGCATGACGGGCGCTATTCGCATTCCTATTCGCATGCGCTGCCGGACTTCGTGAAGCTGGCGGAAGCGTATGGCGGCGTCGGCATTCGTTGTGACAAGCCGGGGGATCTCGACGGCGCGATTCAGGAAATGATCTCGGTTCGAAAGCCGGTGATTTTCGATTGCCGCGTCACGAAGGACGAGAACTGCTTCCCGATGATCCCGTCGGGCAAGGCGCATAATGAAATGATCCTGGCGGATAGTTTCAAAGGCGACGAGATCGACGAAGAAGGCAAGATGCTGGTTTGACCGCCAGCATTAAGCCGCGATGCGGACATGTTTGCGCGTGAAGTCTGAGCCGACGTAAAGGGAGACGTCAATGTCGTTGTATTCTGTTGCGCGCCGCACAGCTCTTGGCGTTTTTGCGGCGCTTGCACTCGCTGCTTGCGCCACCGCGCCGGCTGGCCCCGCGGCGCCGTCGGCGACGGACTCACTCACGCTTGAGCGCGGCGTCTGCTTTGGTTTCTGCCCTGATTATATCGTGACGATCCGGGGCGATGGCTCGGTGTCGTACGAGGGCCGCCGGTTCACGCGCGTTGAAGGTGCGCAAACGGCGCAAGCTGATCCCGTGCAAACGGCTGCGCTGTTTGCACGGGCGGAGGAGATGGGTTTCTTCGATCTTCAAGACGCCTATCGTGCGCACGTCACCGACATTCCGCAATTCCGCGTCACGTATACGCGGGGCGGGCGCACGAAGACGATCGTCGATTACGGCGGCCGGATGATGGGCATGCCCGAGAGCGTCACGCAGCTGGAAGAAGAGATCGACCGCGTCGCTGGTACGGATCGCTGGGTGAAGCGGGATGGACAACCCGCGCCGTCTAAGTAACAAGGCCGCCATGCCGCCACGCACTGATCAAGTTATCGAACGCCGCACCCTCGCTGTCATTGTGGACAACGAGCCCGGCGTATTGGCGCGCGTCGTTGGTCTCTTCTCGGCGCGCGGCTACAATATCGAGAGCCTCACTGTCGCTGAGACGGATAAAACGCAGCACGCTTCGCGCATCACGATCGTTACGTCGGGCCAGCCGATCATTCTCGATCAGATCAAAGCGCAGCTTGAGCGAATCGTGTAGGTGCGCCGCGTCATTGATGTGACGCTCGATCCGTCCGGCGTTGAACGTGAGCTGGCGCTCATCAAAGTCCGCTCGACGGGGCAGGAGCGGATCGAAGCGCTGCGCGTTTCGGACATCTTCCGCGCCAAAGTGATCGATACGACGCTTGAGAGTTTCATCTTCGAAATTACGGGCGCTTCGAGCAAGATCGATGCGATCGTCGAATTGATGCGACCGCTTGGTCTTGTCGAAGTGAGCCGCACGGGCGTTTTGTCCATTCATCGCGGTGCGGAAGCGATATAGCAAGCGCCGGTGCGCGTGCGCTGCGCGGTGGACTTTTACAGCGTAAACCTCTTTTCTCTGCGCGGGACGTAGCGGGAGTCTTTATGCGCGGCTTGATCTTGGCGCTTGCCTTCATGTGTGCTTCGGCGCCTGCCTTCGCGCAGAATGTCAGCCTTAGCGCGCCCGAATGGGCAACGCGGCTTCTGGGTTCGGACATTCTGCCGACCAATGGCGGGCGGGCCGTTCTCGCGACGGATGGCGTCGATCTTTCCGTGCGCGTGACGATCTCGCCGTATCAAGGCGGCGTTGCGCGCGTGATCCGTTATGATTCCGGGCCGCAGAAAAATGAACTCGCGCTGCGGCGTTTTACGGGACATCCGACGACCGGATGGCTGATGTGGGGCGGCGATATGCCGATCGTGACCGCGCCGCCTGAAACGACACGCGCTGAAATCGAACCGCTTGCACGCGCTGTCGCGAATATGCCCGCCGTTGTGCTGCGCCGCGGCGGCGCCCAGCAAACGCAGCCGAGCATCTGCCCCAATGGCGAGCGCATTTTTCTTGAAGTTTTTGTCGATGGCCGCGCGTCGAGCGCATTGCGAGATTGCATGGACGAAGCGGAGGCGGGCCAATTAGCGCGTAAGTTGTCCGATCTCGCCGGATCGCGTGATGAGGATGAATTGATCGCGGCGGGGCGCGCCGAATTGCTTGCCGTCGATCGCGCATTCAGTGCGCGGCTCGCGGCAAATGGGCAAGTTGCTGCGTTGACGGCGTATGGCGCGCAGAGCTTGCGTCTACGTCCATCCGCGTCGGCGCGTACACCGCAAAGCGCGCGCGTTTCAGCGCGTGGCGATATGGGCTGGACGAGCGGACGTCTTGCGACCGGCCAAAGCTACGTCACGGTGTGGGCGCGGGATTATGAAGGCGCCTGGAAAATCGCCGCTGACGGATCACGTACGGCAAATTAGAGGTTCCTCTCCATCTGGGGCATCGAGTGGAGCGCTTGTTCGTAAAGCTTGAGGACATCGTACGAGATAGCCCGCTGCTGATGCGAGCGCTTACGGGCGCGCGCGAATTAAATGCGCCGGATTGGTTGATCGTCTCCGGCGCTATTTATCAAACCGTCCTGAACGCGTTGACTTTTCGGCCACACGACTGTGGCATCAAGGACTTCGATCTCTTCTATTTTGACGGAAGCGATCTTTCTTACGAAGCCGAAGATTTAAGGATTCAACGCGTACGTGCGATCTTCGCACAAGACATTGCCGATCGCGTTGAGCTTCGTAATCAGGCGCGTGTGCATCTTTGGTTTCAGGAGAAATTTGGCGAGCCTTACGAACCGCTCGGCTCCACGGAAGAATCGCTGTTGCGTTTTGTTTCGCCGATTGGTGCAGTGGGCGTGCGTTTGGAAGCCAATGGCGCGCTTACGATCGTCGCGCCTTTTGGTCTGGAAGACCTCTTTGCGCTGCACATGCGGCCCAATCCGATCCGGCGACTCTCACCTCAGTTTGCTGCGATTGCAGGAGGTGTTCGCGCGCGGTGGCCAGAAGTGACGATGATCAATGAGGCGGGCGCTTTTCCCGCGGGCCGTTAAGCGCCGGCGGCAATCAGGAATGCGTTTTTAGGAAGGATTGCAACGTCGTCAGCGATTGCGGCTGCGCCGAGCGACGCGATGATGCGCGCGTCGCGTAATAAGTGATCTTGGCAGCGCGCTGTCTCGCCGCCAAGATTGAATACGCCGATCAGTTTCTCGCCCGGCGCCGTGCGTGTGAAAGCTAAGATCTGCTCGCCCGCCTCAAGCAGGGTCCAATCACCGCTGTTCAGGGCGGGGTGTGTTTTGCGCAGACCGATTAGATGGCGTGTAAACGCAAGCATCGAGTCGGGATCGGTTTCTTGCTGATCGGTTGCACGCGCGCGGTGGCGCGGATCGAGCGGCAGCCAAGCATCCGCAGCTTGGGTAAACCCCGCCATCGGCGCATTTGCTGTCCATGGCATCGGCGTGCGGGCGCCGTCACGGCCAATGCCATGCGGCCAGAACGCAATTGCTTCGGGATCGCGCAGCCGCTCGAACGGCACGTGCGCATTTGGGAGGCCGAGTTCGTCGCCCTGATAGAGAAAGATAACGCCGCGCAAGCAAAGCAGCAGCGCCATGATCTGTTTTATGCGAACCGCATCGTCGTTTGCGAGACGCGTCGGAAAGCGCGGGACATCATGGTTGGAGAGGCTCCACGCTGGCGCGCCGTCAGCGTCGCTCCAGCCGCGCATCGCTTCGGCGATGATGCGCGGCGATGCGTGATTTTGGCGGAGAAGGTAAAACGAATAGGCGCTGTGCAGGCGATTTGCACCGGCCGTATATTCCTTTTGGCGCGTTAGCGGTTCGGGATCTTCTATCTCTCCCAGCAGAAAACGATCGCCGTATGAATCTGCTAGCGCGCGCAATCGCGGAATAAATTCCAGCGTATCTGATTGTGATCGGGAGTAGAGCGGCGTTTGAAACGCATACGGCTGTGCTGGCGTTTGCGTATAGAGCGCTGCTGGATTGTCGCGCAGCAACGCATCATGTGTGTAAAAATTTACGACATCGAGCCGTACGCCATCCACGCCGCGTTCGAACCAGAAGCGCGCGGCGTCGAGCAGCGCATTCGCGACGTCCGGATTGCGGACATTGAGATCGGGCTGCGACGGTAGGAAGTTGTGGAAGTAATATTGCCGCCGCCGCGCATCCCATGTCCACGCTGGCCCGCCGAAGAGGGCCTGCCAGTTGTTGGGCGGCGAACCGTCTGGCTTTGCATCGGCCCAAACATACCAGTCAGATTTGGAACTATCGCGTGAGGCGCGGCTTTCGGCGAACCATTGATGCGCGTCGCTGGAGTGCGAATAGACTTGGTCGATGATGACTTTGAGGCCGAGATCATGGGCGCGTTTTAGCAGCGCATCGAAATCCGCAAGCGTTCCGAACATTGGATCAACGCCGCAATAATCAGAGACGTCGTAACCGTAATCTTTCATTGGCGATGGGAAGAATGGCGAAAGCCAAATTCCGTCGCAGCCAAGCCGGGCGATATGATCGAGCTTTGAGGCCGCGCCTTTCAGATCGCCGATTCCATCAGCGTTTGAGTCGCAAAAACTGCGCGGATAGATTTGATAAAAGACGCCCCCGCGCCGCCAATCGAAGCTCATCCGGCGAATCCGCCTTCGTCTAAAAACTTTTGCTCCTCCGGCGTCGTTGCGCGTCCGAGGCATGCGTTGCGATGCGGGAAGCGCCCGAAGCGGCGGATGATGTCTGCGTGAAGCGCGGCGTATTTATCGTATTCTTCGATGCCGAGAGCTTTGAAAAGCGCGACGCTGCGGGCTTGATCTTCCGTGTTTTCGGAATGCTCGAATGGCAGGTAGAAGAACGCGCGGAGGTCCGCCGGATATGTTTGGTCGTGGCCGGCGGCGAGCGCACGCTCCGCGATCGAGCGGGCGAGGCCATCGGTCGCGAATTGGTGCGCCGACCCACGATAAAGATTGCGCGGGAATTGATCGAGCAGAATGAGGAGCGCCAGCGCGCCTTCGGCGTTCGCTTCCCAAGCTGCAAATTCACCGCGCGCGGCGGTGTGGTGCATAGCCTCGAAACGCGTTCGAATCTCGGCGTCGAACGTCTCGCTTTTGGCGAACCATTTCTGCGGCCCGGCTTCGGTCCAGAAGGCGACGATTTCATGCGACGTTACTGCCATCGCCGCGACTCTAAACTGCGTCGCTCACGGCCGCATCCCGTTGCTTGACGGCCGCAATTATAGCAGATAGACAAGAACCGAACGGTACGGTACGGCATTTGCTCAAAAACCATCCCTCCGAGGTTGAAGCCGAAGAGCCCAGTGCGCGGCAGCGCGAGGTTCTTGATGCGGCGCTGCGCCTGCTCATCCGTGAAGGTGGGCGCGTATCGATGGCGGCGGTCGCTGCCGAAGCGAATTGCTCGAAAGAGACGCTCTACAAATGGTTTGGCGACCGCGCCGGGCTGATGAACGCGATCGTGCGCTGGCAGGCGGCGCAGGTGCGTGTCGACGCGGTTGAGCGCAAGGGCCTTGATCGCGTCGCGCTTGTTGAGCGGCTCACGCGTTTTGCGGCGGATTGGCTGCGTGTCGTGTCGAGCGATCGCTCGCTGGCGCTCAATCGGCTCGCCATTGGCCATGCCGGCGAAGATGGCGCCGATCTTGGCGCGATCGTTTTGGAGAATGGGCGCTTTGCGTTGGGCGTAAGGCTCAAACCCATTCTTGAAGCCGCACGCGCAGCGGGTTTGATCGCGTTCGACGATGCGGAGGAGGCGTTCCGCACATTCTTCGGTCTCGTCGCGCGCGACGTGCATATCCGTCTTTTGCTCGGCGAGAAAT
>JBEVOS010000128.1:0-4084 GCA_040507435.1 Caulobacterales bacterium
GCTTTGCGCCTCATCGTTCAAATTGGCGACCATGATTTGATCGAGCACTTGGCTGTGCACGGTAGGATTGAGAATGGGACACATCACCTCAACCCGCCGCTCGAGATTGCGATTCATCCAATCCGCCGATGCAATGAACACTTTTGCATCTGGGTGCGGCAGCGCCTTGCCCGCGCCGAAACACACAATCCGAGAATGTTCCAAGAAACGGCCGACAATGCTTTTGACCCGGATGTTTTCCGAGAGCCCCGGAACGCCGGGCCTCAGACAGCATATGCCGCGGACGATCAGTTCGATTTTGACGCCCGCCTGGCTCGCTTTGTAAAGCGCGTCGATGACGTCGATATCCACGAGCGAGTTGAGCTTTGCCCAGATCGAACCGGGCTGTCCTGCTTTCACATAGGCGATCTCATCATCGATCAGCTTCAGAAGTGTGGGTTTCAACGTAACAGGCGACATCGCGATGCGCTCAAGCTGGTCTGGCTTGGCGTATCCGGTCACATAGTTGAAAAGGCGCCCCGCATCTCTCCCAAGAGCTGGGTCAGCGGTGAAGAGCGATAAATCCGTATAGACGCGCGCTGTCACCGGATGATAATTGCCGGTTCCAAAATGCGTGTAGGTCCGCAAACCGTCTGCCTCACGGCGCACAACCAAGCTTACTTTCGCGTGCGTTTTGAAATCGACGAAGCCGTAAACGACTGACGCGCCAGCGCGTTCAAGGTCGAGCGCCCAACGCAAATTCGCTTCTTCGTCAAAACGCGCCTTGATCTCGACCAGCGCGGTGACGTTCTTGCCCGCCTCCGCCGCCTCGATCAGCGCGGCGACGATCGGTGAATTTTTAGACGTGCGGTACAGCGTTTGTTTGATCGCAACGACCGCTGGATCGGCAGCCGCCTGCTTCAAGAAGCTGACGACCGAATTGAAGCTCTCGTAAGGATGGTGGACGAGCATGTCCTTGGCGCGGATCGCCGCGAACATGTCGCCGCCAAAATCCTTGATGCGCTCGGGGAAACGCGGCTCATAAGGCACGAATTGTAGATCGGGACGATCAGACGTGATTAATTCCGACAGTTGCGAAATGCCAAGAAGACCATCTGCGATGACGACGTCGTGCGCATCCGCCTCGATTTCGCGGATGATGAAGTCACGCAAATCCTCCGGCATCGAAGATTCGATTTTCAGACGCACGATATCGCCCAAGCGGCGTTGCTTCAGCGCGGTTTGGAAGCCGCGCACCAAATCTTCAGCTTCTTCCGCAACTTCAATGTCGCTATCGCGGATCACGCGGAACGCGCCCATCGCCGTTGGTTTGTGCCCCGGGAACAGCTTGTCCAGGAACAGCATGATCGCGCTTTCCAGCGTGATGTAGCGCCGGTCTGACTTTTCGAGCGCCCGTTCGCCAATCTCGATGAAACGCTGCGCTTGGGTGGGCACAGGCACGACCGCGTTCAGGACGTGGCCGTCTTCCTTGCGCTTGAGCCGCAGCCCAATCGCGAAGCCCTGGTTTGGAATGAACGGAAACGGATGCGCCGGATCGACAGCCAGCGGCGTCATCAACGGGAAAAATTGCGCCATGAACACCGGCTCGAGCCAAGCCTTCTCGGCTTTGGTCAGTTCGCCGGTGTCGACAACTGAGATGCCCACTGCGCGCAATTGCTCGCGCAGTTCAATCCACTGCGCTTGCTGTTTCGCTATGAGCGCCGTCGCTTCGGCGTGAACTCGTTCGAGCTGCTGCGCGGGCGTGAGGCCATCCTGGCTTTGGAGGGTGACGCCCGCCTTCACTTGCTCATGCAGGCCCGCGACGCGCACCATGTAGAATTCGTCGAGGTTGTTGGCGGAGATCGACAGAAAGCGCAGCCGTTCGAGCAGCGGGTGGTTCGGATTTTCGCTCTCTTCCAGCACGCGCGTGTTGAACGCCAACCAGGACAGCTCGCGATTGATGAACCGGCTTGGGCTCGTCATGGAGATCGTTTCGGGGGCCGCTCCATTGGCTGTCTCACCCGTCGTACGCCTACGCGTTCTTGCGCCGCTCATTCTTTCGCCGCCTGTTCCGCCGCCGCCAGCGCCCGGCGGGCTTGCGCCACCGTGACGGGCTTACGGCCCCGCACCATCAACTCGTCCAGGCTTTGAGCGACGGCATGCGCCGCCGCGAAGCTCTGGCCCATGTTCTCCACCAGGAAAACCTGCGCATCATGCCCGAGTTCTATGAATCTTTCCCGACAATGCCGGCGTAAAACGACCTCCAGAAGAAATTTATCCGGCTCCCCCAGAATCGCCGCGCCTAAAGCGGCTAGCCGGGACCGCAAATCCGGGATGGAGGCCTGCCAAAATTTGGGCAGCGAAGCGCCGACGAGAAGAGCTGGACCCCGGCCTGATTTGGCCAAATCCAGCACGCGGATGAGCGTTTCGTCGCTGTGAGGGCCGTCCGCGTCGTCGATCCAGACCGCACCGGCGTCATCGAAGGCGCGCGCTGCCGTTTCGACCTGGGAGTCGGCCGCCAATTGCCGGGCGCCGTTTTCCAGCGCCCAGGCGAGCGCGAGGTGGGTTTTGCCGGAGCCCTGTGGGCCGATGAGCGCCAACGCCCCGCCCGGCCACGTGCGCCAATTGGCGAGCAAAAGCGCCGCCTCGCGGTTTGCTTCGGCCACAACCAAGTTCTCGGGGGAGTGATCCCCCATTCGGAATTCAAAAAGACGCGGCTGCGCCGTCATCCGATGAATATCGGCAGCAGGTCAGCGCTGCGCCACCCGCAACACGGGCCCGATCTGCGAATTTTCGAGCGAGACGCCGTGGCGCCGCAGCTCGCCGACCAGGGCGCTTTGATCGCCTGTGAAGGAGAATGAGACGAGCGCGCCCGTGCGGCCCACCGCCTCGATTCGGATTTCCGAGATCGAGGTGGAGGCGGCGGCTTCGAGACCCGACTTGATGCGCTGCCAATCCGATTGCTCGTCATACAGTGCGGATGCGGAAATCCTTCCACGCAGCGAGCCTGTGGCGGCGCGGGCTTTCCACTCAATCTGCAGAATATCGCTGGTTTGCTGTGCGAGTGCGGCAAAGGCAGCCCGCAGATCGTTATTTTGGATCGGCGCTGTCACCGTGCCGCGGTCGCGGCGGAGGTTGTCCGGCCCGACCTCGACAAGAGCCGCCGTCGCCGATCCGCGTTGAACGCGCAGAGTTGCGTAAAGCGCAGTCGCGGCCCCGACGCCCTGCACCACTGTTTGCGCCGCCGCCCAATCGGGCGCCCCATCCAGAGGCGCCGCAACAAGGATGGGCGCAAGCTCCGTTTGATAGCCGCCTTCTGTCCAGACCTGGCGCCAAAGCGTGGCGGTTTGCTCGTCCAGGCCCGGCGCTTGCGCAATGAGCGCGACCGGCGAGGTGCGGGTTTCGACGAGGGTGAAGCCTGCGGTGCGCAATTGAGTGCGGACCGCGTTCTGATTGTACCGGACAGTGACGCGGCCAACGTAACGCGTGCCGGAGCGGCGCTCGTTTTCCACCTCGACGCTGTTTACAAGCCGATCGAGCGCTGCGTCGTCCAAGGTGGGGACGCCAAGGCGAATCACGTCCGATGCAGGCGCGAGGCGGCGGACGAGGCGCTCGAAGCCAATGCGCTGGGCGCTGGCGAACGCCTGTGTTTGCGCCTGGGCGGAGTTATCCGCCGTCGCTTCCGCAGGCACACCTGCGACGACGTAGGCATTGTCGCGTCCCTGCGCGCTTGCGGGCGGAACCGAGACAGCGCAGACAAGCGCGAATAAAAGCGCGGCCAAGGCTCGCATAAGGAATCCTTCGGGTTCTTTGGGCGCGCGACCTTAGCGACCGCGCTTTCCATTCGAAAGAGCGCTTGCCCAGCGAATATGGCGAGATGACGGACACGAAGCCCCTCAACGAACAGACCAATGGCCTTACTTACGCGGAAGCCGGCGTCGATATCGACGAAGGCGAGCGGCTGGTGGCGCTCATAAAGCCGGAAGCGAAATCCACAGCCCGCGCAGGATCAGACGCCTCGCTCGGCGGATTTGCGGCGGCGTTCGATCTCAAGGCGGCGGGCTTCAAAGATCCCGTCATCCTGACGACGACGGATGGCGTTGGG
>JBEVOS010000131.1:0-8157 GCA_040507435.1 Caulobacterales bacterium
GATACCTATCTGTCGCGGTGAGGTGGAAAGCCCGCAGCTGTTGCGCAAGTCGTCAAGCCGCACGCAGGCTGGCATGGTAGATTGCAGTTGGGCGCCGGAATAGAGGGGTCGCGAAGGATCGATTCCATCTGCATCTTTCGGGAGTACTAGTCCGCAGGGGCAAAGGATGTCAGAAGAGTCTCTCAGGGCACTGGTGGCGACTCTCCGCTCGGAGCTCACGCAAGCGCACGATCTTGATGCGGATGCCAGAGAGGTATTGCGTGGTTTGGCCCGGGAGCTTGAAGCCGCGCTTCAAGACGCACACCCAAGCTCTGGGGTGATAGAACCGCCGTTGCGTGATCGTCTGGCCGATCTGTGCGAAGCTAGGCGGGCCAAAGAACATCACCATTGCGGCTCCGAGGCAGAAGGCCGTTTTGTTCATCTGTTTCTCTCCGCCGCAGTCTCATCGCCGCCGCTCATTCGTGCGGTTAATGCGTGAGATCAGGGTTGGTTTCCGGGCTTGGTTTAGGCGTCAGATCTGAGCGCGCTTTGCTCCAGGGCGGCGGCTAGGCTAACACCCCGCGCCATGACCAAACGCATCGCCTTCCAGGGAGAGCCGGGCGCGAACTCGCATGTCGCCTGCCGCAATTCCTACCCGGACTACGAACCGCTGCCCTGCCCGACGTTCGAGGATGCGTTCGCCGCCGTGAGCGAGGGCAAAGCGCAGCTCGCGATGATCCCGATCGAGAATTCGATCGTGGGGCGGGTCGCGGACGTCCACCACCTCGTGCCTGAGGCTGGGCTCTACATTATCGGCGAACGGTTCATGCCGATTCGCTACCAATTGGTGGCGCCTAAGGGCGCGACCATGGCGGGCGTGAAACGGGTGCGCAGCCATATTCAGACGCTGGGACAGTGCCGCAATTTTCTGCGCGCGCATGGCTATGCGGCGATCACCACCGCAGACAATGCGGGCGCAGCGCGCGAAATCGCAGACCTCAACGACCCGAGCGAGGCCGCGCTCGCGCCGCCGCTGGCTGCTGAGATTTACGGCCTCGAGGTTCTGGCTGACGACATCCGGGACGAAGCGCACAACACGACGCGGTTCCTGGTGTTCGCGCCCGAGCCCGATGATGCAGAGCCGGAGGCTGGGCCGTGCGTTGTGAGCTTCGTGTTCCGCGTTAGGAACATACCCGCTGCGCTCTATAAGGCGCTCGGCGGCTTTGCGACCAATGGCGTGAACATGACAAAGCTTGAAAGCTACCTTGAGGGCGGCGCGTTCAGCGCGGCGATGTTCTACGCCGATGTCGAAGGGCACCCCAGCGACCGGAATGTCCGGCTTGCGCTCGATGAGCTGCAATTCTTTTCTAGCCAACTCAAAATCCTGGGCGTCTATCCGGCTGATCCATTCCGCCTGAACGCACCTGGCTAGCCTGTAACCCGGCGCTGAGCGGCGGCGTTTAGATCAGTGCGAGGAACGCGGCGGCGGTGCAGTCGAACGAAGAGATCCGTCTGCGGGCTTTGATGCTCAAGGGCCTGGATGGAGACGCGGGCGCGCACCGCGCCTTTCTCGAAGGCGTGGCGGCGTTGCTTCGCGGCTATTTCCGGCGGCGCGCGGCCGATCCCGCCGAGGCAGAAGATCTTTTGCAGGAAACGCTGATCGCCATCCATACGCGCCGCACATCCTATGATCCGAAATATCCGGTGACGGCGTGGATCCACGCCATCGCGCGCTATCGTTTGATCGATGCGTGGCGCCGCAAGAAACGACGCGGGGTGAGTGTACCGATCGAAAACGCTTGGGAGCTGCACGACACGCCGGACGATAACGAAGTCGATGCGCGGCTCGATGCGGCGACTCTGCTTGAGAAGCTGCCTGCGAAACAGCGCGAAAGCATTCGCCTTGTGAAGCTTGAAGAGAAAAGCGTGCGCGAGGCGTCCGCGATCACGGGTTGGGGCGAAAGCGACATCAAGGTTTCCATCCATCGCGGTTTGAAAGCGCTTGCGAAGATGATGCGTGAGGAAACGGCATGAAAACGCAGGACCTCATCGCGGCGCTTGCCCGCAGCGAAGAACAACCGAAGCGCGGCCGGCCGTGGCTTGCGGCGTTGGTCATTGGGCTCGTCACAGCGCTCGCGATTTTCGCAGCGTTTATCGGCCCTCGCACCGACATGATCGATGCGATCGGAGTTGTGTTCGCGAAGGCCGCATTTTCAGCCGCCTTCGCCTCAATTGCGCTGGCGCTCATGGGACGGCTCGCAAAGCCGGGACGGCCAGCCGCGAAATTGCTCCGCGGGCTCGCCGCGATTTTTCTGGTTTCGCTCATTATCGCGGCCATCGCCTTGATGGGGGATGATCCCGGCGCGCGCATGCAGGCGTGGACGGGCGGCGCGTTTCCCTGGTGCCTTATACTTATTCCCCTGCTGGCGCTGCCATTCGCGCTCGCGCTCGGTTTTGTCGTGAAGACTTTGGCGCCGACGCGGCTCGCATTGACGGGCGGCGCAATAGGCGCAGCGGCGGGCGGGCTCGGCGCGATGGTTTACGCGCTGCATTGCCCCATAGATTCCATCGCCTTCGTCGCGACATGGTATGCGCTCGGGATTGCGATTTCGGCGGTGATTGGCGCGGTGATCGGCGCGCGTTTTTTGCGCTGGTAGCGTAACCACGCCGTGGGCGCGGCGTACTGACATGCAACCGCCAGAGCGGGGAGGATGTCATGCTCGACAAAGTGAAGCGCTGGGCGCCGGCCGCTATTTCGGTTTTCGCCGCAGCGGTTTTTATCGACTCGCTGCGCTATAAATTCACTGACCACCCGAAGACGCAGGAAATTTTTGGCCGTCTCGACGAATGGGCTGGTTCGCTCGGCGCCCCTGGCCTCTTCGGGCATACGGGGCTGTTCAGCCAATATGTGATCGGAACGGCGGAGCTTGCGGCGTCATCGCTTTTGCTCGTGGGGCTTTTGCCGCGCCTGACGCGCCTCAATGCGCTGGGCGCGCTGGTCGCGTTTGCGGTGATGAGCGGCGCCGTCAGCTTTCACCTCTTCACGCCATTGGGCATTGATCCGAACAATGATGGCGGCGGGCTTTTCGCTGCTGCGGTTACGATTTGGATTACCTCAATCGCGCTCATCATCATTCGCCGCCGCGAACTTATAGGCATAGCGCGCGATCTTGGGCGCGTCTTCGTCACCGATACGCGGGCTCCTTCTCACGCACCGTCCACAAGCAGCGCCCAAGCCACAGTCCGCTAGGAGAATACGCCATGAACCGCCGCGCTCTTTTCCTCGTTCTCGCCGCGCTTGCGATCACCGCGCCCGCGCTTCCCGCCTATGCGGATCAACCGGCTGTGCACACGGGTTTGCTCTCGAATGCCGGTGTCGGCGGATATGATCCCGTCGCGTATTTCACAACCGGCGCACCTACGCGCGGCTCTTCGCAATTCAAGACGACGCATCAAGGCGTGGAATATCGCTTCGCGAATGCGGAGAACCTCGCGCGCTTCCGCGCCAATCCAAGCGCTTACCTGCCGCAATATGGCGGTTATTGCGCCTGGGCGGTGAGCCAGGGCTACACCGCGCCGGGCGATCCGCGCCGTTGGCGGATCGTGAACGGCAGGCTGTATCTCAACTATAACGCCGACGTGCAGCGGCGCTGGGACGCGGAGCGCGGCCCCCTCATTGCGCGCGGCGACGCGAACTGGCCCTCTGTGCTGCGCCGCTAGACTGGCGCAATCCCGCTTGAGGTATGGCGCGCGCCGTCGCCGCACCCCGGCGCATTGACGCGCCAGAAACCCCCGCTAGTGTCCGGCCAGCCAATTTTCCGACCATTTCCCCGGGGAAGCAAATATGAAGGTGCTCGTGCCCGTCAAACGGGTGCTCGACTATAATTTGAAGGTCCGCGTGAAGCCGGATGGCTCAGGCGTCGATCTCTCCAATCTCAAAATGTCGATGAATCCGTTCGACGAAATCGCCGTCGAGGAGGCCGTGCGCATGAAAGAAGGCGGCGGCGGACATGCAGCTGGCACTGCTTCCGAAGTGATCGCCGTCTCGATCGGACCCGATCAGGCGCAAGAAACGATCCGCACCTCCCTCGCCATGGGCGCGGATCGCGGCATTCTGGTGAAAGCCGAGGGCGATGTGGAGCCGCTTGCAGTCGCAAAGATTCTGAAGGCAGTCGTTGACGCTGAAGGCCCGCAACTCGTCATCCTCGGCAAGCAGGCGATCGACGATGATTCCAACGCCACCGGCCAAATGCTCGCGGCGCTGCTCGATTGGCCCCAAGCGACATTCGCATCGAAGATCGTGATCGAAGGCGGCAAAGCGAAAGTCACACGCGAAGTCGATGGCGGCCTGCAAACGCTCGAACTCGACCTGCCTGCGATCGTCACCACCGATCTTCGCCTCAACGAGCCGCGCTATGCCTCGCTGCCCAATATCATGAAGGCGAAGAAAAAGCCGATCGATGTGAAGACGGCTGCTGACTACGGCGTCGATGCAAAGCCGCGTCTGGCCGTGCAAAAAACCAATGAGCCGCCCAAGCGCCAAGGCGGCGCCAAGGTGAAATCCGTCGGCGAACTTGTCGATAAATTGAAGAACGAAGCGGGAGTGATTTGACATGGCCGTGCTTGTCGTCGCTGAACACGACAATGCGTCCCTGAAGGACGCGACTGCAAAGCTCGTTTCCGCCGCGCAAAAAATCGGCGGCGATATCGATATTCTCGTCGCCGGCCACAATGCCGGCGCTGTCGCCGCTGCCGCCGCGAAGATTTCCGGTGTGCGGAAGGTTCTTCACGCGGACGCACAACCGCTTGCTAAGCAGCTTGCGGAAGCAATGGACGCGCTTATCACGCCGCTCGCGGCGAATTACGACGCGATCCTCTTCCCCGCGACCACGAGCGGCAAGAACGTCGCGCCGCGCGTCGCCGGTAAGCTCGACGTGATGATCATTTCAAGCGCGACCGACATTCTCGGCGCGGATACGTTTGTGCGTGGCACCTATGCGGGCAATGCGGTGACGACGGTGAAATCGTCGGACGCCAAGAAGGTGCTCACGGTGCAGCCCACGGCGTTCAAGCCGGCGGCTGACGGCGGTTCAGCGGCCGTTGAAACCATCGCGGCGCCTTCCGGCCCATTCAAAGCGGCGTTCGTTTCGGAAGAGATCGCGAAATCGGATCGCCCCGAACTCACCGCCGCAAAGCGTGTGGTTTCCGGCGGCCGCGCGATGGGCTCCGAAGAAGAATTCAACCGTGTGATCGTGCCGTTGGCTGACAAGCTCGGCGCTGCTGTCGGCGCTTCGCGCGCGGCGGTCGATGCGGGCTATGCGCCGAACGATTTCCAAGTCGGTCAAACCGGCAAGGTCGTTGCGCCGGAGCTGTATGTGGCCGTCGGCATTTCGGGCGCCATTCAGCACCTCGCGGGGATGAAGGATTCCAAAGTCATCGTTGCGATCAACAAGGATGAAGAAGCCCCGATTTTCGCCATAGCGGATTACGGCTTGGTCGCGGATTACAAAGCCGCGGTGCCGGAATTGCTCGAAGAATTGACGAAGGCGGGGCTCTAAGCGCCGCTTTTTCATTGGCCAACGTTAAGGAAAGCACGATTTCTGCCCTCGCGGCGCGAATTGTTCCCCAGCGGCAGTTCAAATAAAGTACAGCGATAACAAGCCTTTGGCGGCAACATCCCCACCCTCGCGATTCTTCTTTGGCGCACGTCGCGTTCGTCCGTTTTTTCGCTGTGCTGCAACGCAACATGAAGCTATGCTAAGGAAATTTTCCGCGTCTGCGCGTTATTCGGATACCAGCTCGTGACATCTGCTCCTGCAATTAAAACCATTGGCGTCGTCGGCGCTGGTCAAATGGGCAACGGCATCGCGCATGTCTGTGCGCTTTCCGGATATGACGTGATCCTCAACGATCGCGAGGAAGGGTTCCTCGACAAAGGCATGTCGATGATCAAAGCGAATCTCGTTCGCCAAGCCAATCGCGGTCATATTAAAAACGATCAGGTCGAAGAGACGCTCTCCCGGATCAAGACGACCACGTCTTTCAAACCTTTCGAAAAGGCCGACCTCGCCATCGAAAGCGTCGTCGAAAAAGAAGAGATCAAGCGGCAGATTTTCGCGAGTATTTGTGAAGTCGTTCCCCCGCATACATTGTTGGCCTCCAACACATCCTCGATCTCGATCACGCGCCTTGCGGCGACAACCGACCGGCCAGAAAAATTCATCGGCGTTCACTTCATGAACCCGGTGCCGGTGATGAAGCTCGTGGAGCTCATTCGCGGCCTGGCCACCAGCCAGGAGACGTATGAGACGACGATGCACGTCGTTGAAACGCTCGGCAAAACGATTGCAAACGCCGAAGATTTTCCGGCTTTCATCGTCAACCGCATCCTTGTGCCTATGATCAATGAAGCGGTTTACACGCTGTATGAGGGCGTCGGATCGGTCGAAGCGATCGATAAGGCGATGCGCCTCGGCGCCAATCACCCGATGGGCCCGCTTGAGCTGGCGGACTTCATCGGTCTCGACACCTGCCTTTCCATCATGCAGGTGCTGAATGAAGGCCTCGCGGATTCGAAATACCGCCCCTGCCCGCTACTGACGAAATATGTCGAAGCTGGGTGGCTTGGCCGCAAAACGCAGCGCGGTTTCTACGATTATCGCGGCGAACACCCGATGCCGACGCGCTAAGCGCCGCGCTCGGCAAATCTGCACCGGGCGGTTATCATCGTCTTCGACATTCACGGATTAGAACGCCGGACCATGCCGAAGCATTTGGATGAGACCGAAGGACGCGAAGCGCCGTTGTTGTGGCGCCAGCCCGCTTATCTTTGGATCGCGTTTGCGCTCGCGCTGGGCCTCGGCGTTCCCGCGCTCATTCTGCGGCAAGAAGGCGGGTTCGCGCAGCTCGCGTTACTCACTGGCGCGATCGGATTTCTCGCAGCGTTGATCTCGCTTGCCGTCGCCGCTGCGATGGGGCGCCCGCCTGCCTCGCGGCGCGAAGTGATGCTTCATGCATTGTGGCTTGGCGTTCTCGCCGCGCTCGCTTCGCCGATCGCATTTCAAGCTTTGCTCAATGCGGTGGAGGGCGTTGAGGGCGCCTCAGGTCCTGTCGGACTTTCACCGATGTTGCCGCTGGCGCTTTGGCCGCTGGCGCTTTTTGTCGGCCTGCCGATGTCGCTGTTTTACGGGCTGATCTTGAGTTTTGTCGCGTTTAAGCGCGGCGCCATCGAGCACAAGATCATGACGCTCTCAGATGCAGACGATCCGGCCTATTCGACTGCGCCGATCGCGCCCGCGGTCGATGACCGGTTCTAATCCGTTTCAGTTTCGCGCGCCGCGCTTGCTGTTCGCGGCGCTCGCGCTTGCTTCAGGTTTCGCCGCAGCGTGGTTGATCTTCAGCTGGGCGGCTTCGGATTTTCGCGACCTCAATCCGATCGTGCTTGAGATATTGTTTTGGCCGTCGGCTATCGGCGCTCTCCTCTCGGCGACATCCATAGGGCGTAAGATTTGGCGCGGCGCGGCGACAGCGCGCGTAGAAATCATCGTGCGGCATGCGCTTGCCTACGGCGCCGCTGGCTTTGCATGGCCGCTCACGTTTGGGCTTTCCGCGCTTTTGCAGGGCGATATGGGGGGGGCGCTGGGCAATCTTCTGCCTGCCGTCGCGGGGCTTGTGATCGGCGCCATAGCAGGGGCGCTTAGCGGCGCGATCTCAGCTTACGTTTTTATCGCGCGATCAACTTAAGTCTCTCCCGCAAGCGCCGCCTCGATCATCGCAGCTGCCTCATCGGAGCCCCAGTCAGCGTCGCCCGCGAGGCGCGCAATCTCTACGCCGTTGCGGTCATAAAGGATCGATGTGGGCAGGCCTGCAGCGCGGGTTTCGAACGCGATGGCGCGTGAAGGATCATTTAGGAAAGCGAGGCTTCCGCCAGAGAGGCGCGTCAGCATCGCGGCCGCGTCCGGGATTTTCGCGACCTCGTCGATGCTGACGGGGACCACGACGAAGTCCCGCCCCTCGAACCTCCGCGCCAGCGCGCCGAGAGTCGGCATCTCTGTGACGCAAGGCGCGCACCACGTGGCCCAGAGGTTCACCAGCACCACCTTGCCACGATAGGCCGCCAGCGTGGTCGAGGCGCCCGCGGCATCGCGCAGGAGTGTCTGGGGCTGCGCGGGCGCGTCG
>JBEVOS010000066.1:0-5015 GCA_040507435.1 Caulobacterales bacterium
AAATGGGCCTCGATATCTACCCTAATCAGATCGAGGTGATCACGTCCGAGCAAATGCTAGACGCTTATTCATCGACCGGCATGCCGCTGTTTTACAAGCATTGGTCTTTCGGCAAGGATTATGCGCGCAACGAGCAGGCCTATCGCAAAGGCTACCAGGGCCTTGCGTATGAGATCGTGATCAATTCGAACCCCTGCATCATGTATATCATGGAGGAAAATTCCGCGACGATGCAGACGCTCGTCATCGCGCACGCGGGTATGGGGCACAACCACTTCTTCAAAAACAATTACGTCTTCAAGCAGTGGACAGATGCTGACGGGATTCTCGATTATCTCGATTTCGCACGCACCTATCTTGCGAAATGCGAAGATCGCTATGGCCATACTGAAGTAGAGCGTGTGATAGACGCCGCCCATGCGCTGCAAAGTCATGGCGTGCATCGTTATCCGCGCCGCCGCATGCCCGATCTGCGCAGTGAAGAGCGCCGGCAGCAGGATAGGCGCCTGCACGGCGAGCAATTGTTCAACGATCTGTGGCGCACCGTGCCGCAAAAAAAGGGGCAGGTGAAGGCCGATATTGGCGAAGAGCAGCGCCGCGCAATCCTCGGCTTGCCGGAGGAAAATCTACTCTACTTCCTCGAAAAAACCGCACCGCGCCTCGCGCCGTGGCAGCGTGAAGTGCTGCGCATTATTCGCCAGATATCCCAGTACTTCTATCCGCAGCGCCAAACCAAGATGATGAATGAGGGCTGCGCGACTTACACGCATTATCGGATCATGACTCGCCTCCACGAGATGGGCCGCATCACGGATGGCTCCTTCATGGAGTTTTTGCATTCTCACACGAGCGTCGTGTTCCAGCCGCATTATGATGATCGCCGCTATAGCGGCATTAATCCGTATGCGCTCGGCTTCGCAATGATGAACGATATTGAGCGCGTCTGCCTCAATCCGACGGATGAAGATCGCCAATGGATGCCGGATATCGCTGGCCGCGGCGATCCTTATAATGTTTTGCGCGACGTGTGGGCCAACTACCGCGACGAAAGCTTCATCTCGCAATTTCTGTCGCCGAAAGTCATTCGCGATTTCGGTTTTTTCCGCGTCAATGACGATGAGGATGAAGAAGATATGCGCGTCGCCGCGATCCACGATGAGCGCGGCTATCTCAACATTCGTCGCGCGCTCTCGCAGAAATACGACACCGCGCGCGCCGATCCCGATATCCAGATCATGGATGTCGATCTCGCGGGCGATCGCCGCCTGATCCTGCATCATCGCGTCCAGGATGGCATCGTGCTGGAGGCGGGTGAGACACAACGCGTGTTGCAGCATCTCGCCAATCTATGGGGCTACGAGGTCACGCTTCTCGAAATTGAAGGCGAGAAAGATGATGTCGTCGCGGAGCATAACGCTGCGCCGCGCAATCTGTTTTCCTGAAAGCTTTATACGGGCGCGACGTCCGCAATGCGCTCAAGCAGCGTGCTGCAGCTGAATGGTTTCGGCACAAACGCGTCGATGCCCGCCTTGCGCGCTTCGGCGATGCGCTGCTCGTTAAGCCATCCGCTTACCATGATCACGCGCGCATGCGGCGCGGGGCTTTCAGGGTCCGCGCGCAGGCGGCGCGTCCATTCAATGCCGCTTTCGCCTGGCATGGAATTATCGACGAGAATGATTTGAGACGCATGTTCTTGCAGCGCGCGCCACGCCGTTTGACCGCATTCGGCCTCACGCACGTCCGTAACGCCCGCCGCGCGCAGCGTTTCTGTGATGAGCATGCGGATATGCGCGTTGTCGTCGATGACGAGCACATCAAGCGGTTTATGAGAGGTTTCCAATCCCGCAACTCCAGTAAGAGCCAATCGGTAGCGCGCGCCGGTTAACCGCCGCTTTCTGCAACGATCCAGGCAAGATAGGGCGCGTGCGACAGGTTCGCCGCGATTGGCCAGGCCGCGATTGCGGGCAGGTCGTAGGGATGATGCGCCAGGATCAACGCACGGGCCGTATCCGCCGCCGCCGTCTTCACAAGCATGATGACCTCCGCATCACGCTGCACTTCGCCTTTCCAGCGATAAATCGAGCGCGCCCCGGGCAAAAGCGTCACGCAGGCCGCAGCGCCAGCCTCTATGAGCAGCGCCGCGCAGGCTTCCGCCGCCTCTTGATTGGGCCAGGTGGAATAGAGTGTGACGGGGTCCATCGCGTTCTCCTTAAGCCGGCACTAGATAGAGGCCATGCAGACATCCGCTGCCCTTGTGTTGTTTTCTGCCGGTCAGGATTCCGCCACCTGCCTGGCTTGGGCGCTCGACCGCTACGCACGCGTCGAGACCATCGGATTCGATTACGGCCAGCGCCACGCGATCGAACTCACCCAGCGTCCCATCGTGCGCGAGAAACTGGCTGCTGTGAATCCGCAATGGGCCGCGCGCCTCGGCGAAGATGTGGTGATCGATCTCAAGGGCTATGGCGCGATGGCCGAAAGCGCGCTGACGGCCGATCGCGCGATTGAAATGCAGGCGAACGGTCTGCCGTCCACCTTTGTGCCAGGGCGCAACCTTGTATTCCTCGCGGTCGCTGCGGCCCAAGCATACCGGCGCGGCATCGCCACACTCGTCGGCGGCATGTGTGAAACCGATTATTCCGGTTATCCGGATTGCCGGCGCGAAACGATAGACGCGATGCACATCGCGCTCACGAAGGGCCTAGATGCGCCGGTGTTTATCGAAACGCCGCTAATGTTTCTGTCGAAAGCGGAAACCTGGAGCCTCGCGCATGAGCTCGGCGGAAGCGCGCTCGTCGATCTGATCGTGGAGCACACGCACACCTGCTATCAAGGCGATCGCACGAAACGCCATGACTGGGGCTATGGTTGCGGCGCGTGCCCGGCGTGCGAACTGCGCGAAAAGGGCTGGGAAGCTCAAGAAAGCGCCTCGCAGTGAGCTACGCCGTCAAGGAGATCTTCTACACGCTGCAAGGCGAGGGCGCGCGCGCGGGGCGCCCATCCGTGTTTCTGCGCTTCACCGGCTGCAATCTCTGGAACGGCGTGGAGAAAGATCGCGCCAGCGCTGTCTGCACATTCTGCGATACCGACTTTGTAGGCATGAACGGTGAGGGCGGTGGGCGTTTTGAAAACGCGGAGATGCTTGCAAGCGCGGTTCAGTCAAAATGGCCGGGCGGCGGCGCGCCCTATGTGGTGTGCACCGGCGGCGAGCCGCTCTTGCAATTGGATAAGCTGTTGATCGATGCCTTGCACGCACACGGCTTCGAAATCGCGATCGAAAGCAATGGCACGCTCCCAGCGCCTGCGGGAATCGATTGGATCTGCGTCAGCCCCAAATCCAATGCGCCGCTCGCACAAACGCACGGCCATGAATTGAAGCTCGTCTTTCCGCAGGAGGACGCGCGGCCAGAAGCCTTCGCGCATCTCACGTTCAAGCATTTCTTTTTATCGCCGATGGATGGCGAGCCTGTTGGCAATCCCGCGCTTCGCCAATCCGCAACGCAGCAGGCCATCGCTTATTGTCTCGCGCACCCGCAATGGCGTCTCAGCCTACAGACGCACAAACTGCTCGGCATCCCGTGATGGATCAGCTCGCCGCGTCGCGATAAGCGGCGGCAACCTTGCGCGCATAACCGTTGATCGCGCGCTCGGCGTCGCCCCACGTCGTGAAGGAAGCAAATGCGACGTCGTTCTGGTAATAGCGGTGCGATACGCGTGCGATTTCCCGCCCGTCAGCGCCTCGCACGACGCCTGTGAGTTCCGCGCCGCCCGTACTTACAGAGCCGCCGTAGGAGAGGCTGACATTCTGCACGGTCTCTTCAAAGGTCGGCTTGTTCGCACGCGCGTCGATAATTGTCGTTTCGATCGTAACTGGCGCGCTCTCCGCAACGCTTGCGCCTGTGCGCGCCAGCTCACGCGTCAGCGCGTCGTTGATCTCCGCTTCCAGCGTCGCGCCTTCGCGCACGCCGAGTTTGTCTTCAAGCTTCTCTTGAAAATCAGCCGAGAACGAAACGCGCGCGAGCGCGACCGGCTCCGCAAAAGCCGGGAGCGCCATGAAAGCGAGTGTGGCGAAGATAACGGGCAAACGCATGCGTCGCTCCATCAGGCAAAGGTATGAAGACGAGATTATGCGCGAAAACGCACTAACCGCAAATCACGCAGCTGTGCGCGGGTTCCAGGCAGAAAGCGGCGCGTCGTCCAGAACGATGTCGTCATCATAGCTGGCGTCGCTCGCGCGCCGCAGCGGCCCCTCATAGCAGGGTGTCTGGCCATGCCGCCGGTCAGGGCCATAGAACCCGCCCGCGCGTACGAACGGCCGCGTATCGCTTAACGCGCTTGAGACGCGGGAGAGCAGCAGGCGCGCAGTGATCGGCTTGCGCAGCATGCCGTGAACGCCGGCGTCGCGCGCCGCCGCCACGCGCGCCAGCTCCGTATGCGCGGTCATGATCAGGATTTTTGTCTCGGCATTCGGCCCAGCCGCGCCGTTGCGTATCATCTTCGTAAGCTCGACCCCATCGACAGGGGCCATCTGCCAATCGATGATAGCAAGGTCGATCGGGAACCGGCTTGCAATCGAAAGCGCGCTCTGTGCGCTCTCGGCTTCCGCGATGCGGGGCATGCCGGCCGCCTTGAGCATCTCGCGCACGATGTACCGCATATTGCGGTTGTCATCGACGACAAGAATACGAGCTGTTGCTGGAGTGATCACGAGCGGCTGCGAGTAAAAGGAGACTAGGCCATTCGTTAGAGGTAAGCGCGCGAACGGCTAAGAACGTCTTAAAGCTGCCTCGCATTTTCTGATTTCGCGGCCCGTTTGTCAGTATCCAAATGCCGTATCTTGAATTCGCAATCGTGACACCGGGGTCACTTATAAGAAAGCGACGTGAAAATCAGCTCTTAATACATGAAAATAGACTTGATCAGCCAGTAAATTCTTGAATTGTAATGGCTGATCAATAAAGAAAACCAAGCCTCAATTGCCACGCGTGGCGTTATTTTTATCGTTCCAATTACGG
>JBEVOS010000072.1:0-4252 GCA_040507435.1 Caulobacterales bacterium
GGTTTTCAGGACGCGCTGATGCTGGATTGGCGCGGCCAAATCGCCGAAGCGACCGGCGCCAACATCTTTTTCGTCAAGAATGGCGTGCTGCATACGCCGTATCCGGATTGCTTCCTCAACGGCTTGACGCGCCAAACCGTCATCCAATTGGCGAAGCAGCGCGGCATCGAAGTCAGCGAACGCGCAATCTGGCCGAATGAACTGGCGGGCTTTGAGGAAGTTTTCCTCACAGGCAGCGCGGCGGAAATCACGCCTGTCGCCGAAATTGCCGGCGTGACGTTCAAGCCCGGCAAAATGACGGAGCAATTGCTCGACGATTTCGCCGCTGCCACGCGGCGAAAGAATGCGGCTTAAGTCTTCGCCCCTTCCGCTTAAAGGGAGGGGGCGTTGAATCGCATCTACGCAAGCCTCCCTGATACCATCTTCGACGTGATGAGCGGGCTTGCGCGTGAGCTTGGCGCGATCAATCTCGGCCAGGGTTTTCCGGAAGACGACGGCCCGCTCGATCTGCGCGAAGCGGCGGCGCGCGCGCTGATAGAATGCTCCAACCAATATCCGCCTATGCGCGGCCTGCCGGAAACGCGCGAAGCCGTCGCGGCGCATTACAATACGCATCAAAACCTTGATCTCGATTGGCTCACGGAAGTCACGGTCACGTCCGGCGCGACGGAAGCGATCGCAGCAGCGCTTTTCGGAGTAATCAATCCAGGCGACGAGGTCGTGCTGATCGAGCCGGCTTACGATGCATATGCGCCGCTCGTCGCGCGTGCGGGCGGAATTGTGCGCTACGTGCGCCTTGAGCCGCCGGACTGGCGCGTCACCGAAGATGCCCTCAAAGCAGCTTTCAGCGATAAGACGCGCGCCGTCGTGCTCAACACGCCGAACAATCCCGCCGGCGCGCTGATGAACGAACACGATCTCGAACTCATCGCGAAATATTGCGTAGCGCATGATGCGATCGCCATCAGTGATGAGGTGTGGGAGCATGTCGTGTTCGATGGTGATCGTCATATCTCGATGCTCGCCGCGCCTGGCATGCGCGCACGCACGATCAAGATCGGCTCCGCCGGAAAAATGTTTCAGATGACAGGGTGGAAGATCGGCTTTCTGTGCGCCACCCCGGAATTATCGAGCGTGCTCGTCAAGGCGCATCAATTCCTGACCTACGCCACGCCGCCAAATCTACAGCGCGCGGTTGCGGTTGGGCTCCAAAAACCGCTCTCATTCTTTCTCGAAAGCCGCACTGCATTGCAACGCGCGCGTGATAGATTGACGGCGGCGCTCACGCACGAAGGCTTCGTTGTGTTGCCGAGCAAGGGAACGTATTTTCTCAATATCGATCTCGCGGCGTCCGGCATTGATCTATCGGATCGCGAATTCGCATTGCGTGCGGTGAAAGAGGCGAGTGTCGCGACGATTCCGCTCTCGGCGTTTTATGGTTCGGCGCCGAAGACACAGCTGGCGCGTTTGTGTTTCGCAAAGCGCGACGAAACACTGGATCGCGGCGTTGAGGCGCTTGCAAAGGCGCGCCGCCTGATGGCCTAGTCCATTCGGGGGCGAGGAAAGAGGGCGAAGATGAAATTCCGGATTCTGATTGCGGCTTTGCTGCTCGCCGCCTGCGGCCAAACAAATGCCGAAGCCCCAAAACTCGCCGAAGCCCCTGCACCACCGCCGCCCGTGAGCCTTATCGCCGCCGGCGAGTACGAGGCGATCTCGACGACCGCCGCCGGCATCACCGGCAACGCGACCGTGTCGGATACGGCGCTCGATTTCGCGCGCGATCTTCACTACCAAACTGAAATTCTGCGCACCGTGAGTGCGGCCGATGAATATGCGGCGGGCGCGGGCGCATGGTCCGATCTTCTGAATGCGCCATCGGGCACGCAAATCGAATTGCGCCGCGTGACGAATACGAGCGCGGGCGCGGGCGCCGAAGCGGCGGGCCTTTGCGGCGCCGATCCTGTCACTTACCTCGCGCTGACGTCTGATGAAGATGGCGCGTTGAAAGTTGCGGGCTTCAAAGGCGGCGAACCGGGCGCGAGCGCAAACGCCGCCGATCTCTGCGGCACGTTTTTATATGCGAGCGGGAGTTTGGAGTAAGCGCTGACGCTATTCGGCGCTAATCCAACCTTGCAATCCGGATCGTGTTCGTTTTCCCCGGCCGGCCTGGCGGAATCCCAGCAGTCACGACGACGCGATCGCCGCTTTCCGCAATGCCGATGCGCTGCACGACTTTTTCCGCGTCGAGCACCATATCTTCGAGCGTCTCCGAATTCTGCGTCACATGGCTTTCCGTGCCCCAGGCGAGGCAAAGCTTGCGCGCGGTGCCCGTCACCGGCGTGAGCGCCACGACGCGGCAATGCGGGCGCTCACGCGCGACGCGCAGCGCAGTCGATCCAGACGAGGTGTATGCGACGATCGCCGCGCAATCGAGAATTTGCGCAATATGGCGCGCCGATAGTGAAATCGCATCCGATGTGGTCGGCTCCGGACGCGGAATATCGCGGCCCAATTGATCCCAATGATCGGGATCGTCTTCCACCGCGCGAATAATGCGGTCCATGATCGCGACGGCGGTTTGCGGATGGCGTCCGACAGCGCTTTCCGCCGACAGCATCACAGCGTCCGCGCCTTGATAAACGGCCGTCGCCACGTCGCTCGCTTCTGCGCGCGTTGGCGTCGGCGCGTCGATCATGCTTTCCAACATATGTGTTGCGACAATCACGGGCTTGCCCGCCGCACGCGCCGTGCGCACGATCCGGCGCTGCGCGATCGGCACTTGCTCAGGCGGCAATTCAACGCCGAGATCGCCGCGCGCCACCATGATCGCATCGGAAAGCTCGACGATTTCGTCGAGGAATTCGAGCGCGGTTGGCTTCTCGATTTTCGCAAGCAGCGCGGCGCGATCGCCAACAAGCGCACGCGCTTCGCGCATATCGTCCGGCGTTTGCACGAAGGAGAGCGCGATATAATCGACGCCAAGCTCCAGCGCGAACGCAAGATCGGCGCGGTCCTTCGGCGTCAATGGCGAAATCGGAATATGCCGCCCGGGAACGTTCACGCCTTTCTGGCTTTTCAGCGTGCCCGGCACATCGACACGCGCTTTCAGCAAAGGCGGCGCGCTTTCCAAAATTGTCAGCTGCAAGCGCCCATCATCGAGTTTCAACACATCGCCGGTCTGCAGCGCGTTGATCACTTCCGGATGCGGCAAGCGAAGCCAGCCCGTATCGCCCGGTTGATCCGATGCTTCGAGCGTCACCGTCTCGTTCCACTTCAGAACGATTGAATCGTTCACGAATTTTCCGACACGAATTTTTGGTCCCTGCAAATCTGCGAGGATCGCCACCATCTTGCCGGCGCGCTTTTCCGCTTCGCGGATCGCGTTATAGCGGCGCGCATGTTCCTCCCGATCGCCGTGGCTGAAATTGAGCCGGAAGCAGGAGACGCCCGCCTCGATCAGCATCAGCAATTTTTCCGGCGCATCGCTGGCCGGGCCGAGGGTCGCAACAATTTTACAAGCGCGCGAACGCATCGGGCATCCTTTCGATTCGCGAGAGACCTATAGCTAAAACACTTTATGCGGCGAAGGGAGGGCGTGGCGCGCAACCGCCTCATTCTCGTTGCGGAATAATGCGAATGAGCGTATCAGCAGCAGAATGACGCAGATGATCTGCCTCCCGCATAATTCCACTGGCGCCGGTTTCGGCGGCGATGGCGCATACATGCGGGCAGGGCGGATCGGCTAGCGTCGTTATTCCAACCCTTCCCGGCTGATCGGGAAGGCTCTTTCCAAATCACTTGGCTAAAAGTCGTTTCGGTCCGCTGGGCTTTCGTAAGGAAGAACCCGTGACTGAACCGCCTCAAAAACTTCGGACGCCCGTTCTGGAAACGGCGCGTCTCCACCTGCGCCCCATGCGTTACGAAGATTCGCGCGCCACCCAGGAAAAATTTCCGCATTGGGAGGTCGTGAAATATCTCAACGCGAAAATTCCGTGGCCTTATCCGGAAGGTGAAGCGGGGCGACACCTCGCAGAATTCATCCCAAAGATGGAAGCAGGCGAATTAAGCGGATGGGCGATTTGCCTCCGCAATGAACCGGACGAACTTATCGGCCGCATCGATTTGCGCCCTTACAAACAGGGCGAGGAAATGCGCGGCTTTTGGCTGGCGCAGGAATATTGGAGCCGAGGGCTGATGACGGAAGCCGCCAACCGTGTGACCGATTTCGCATTCCGCGATCTTGGCTTCGCAT
>JBEVOS010000080.1:0-7635 GCA_040507435.1 Caulobacterales bacterium
AAGCCGATATTCGGGAATTGCGCGCCGAGATCGCGCATCTGGAGTCGCCTGGCCGCGTAGAGGCGCTTGCGAAACAAGAATTGAAACGTGAGCCGGGCCGCGAAGGGCGCATCCTCAAAGAAGATCAGCTCGACGAGGTTTTGCCGCCGCCGCGTGCGAGCGAAACGAAATGAAGCCTTTCGCGCATGACGCGCGTCTCGAAACCTTTCCCGTTATAGAGGCCGCGCCCGCGCGTGCGCGCATTCGTGTGCTTGCGGCTGCGGTGCTGGTTGTGTTGACCATTTTAGGCGCCCGCGCCGTGCAGCTTTCCTTCGCGGGCGATCCGACCGCGCCGCGCGCGCAACGCAGCGGGGCGGCGCAGCCTGCGCGCGCGGATATCGTCGATCGTAATGGCATTCTGCTCGCGACGACGGTGCGTGCGTTTGTGCTTACAGCTGCACCGGATCGTGTTTGGAATGCGCGCGAAACGGCGGCCGCGCTGGTGCGTAAATTTCCCGATCTCGATCGCGCTGCGACGGAGCGGCGTTTGGCGGATCGATCGCGGCAGCTGGTTTATTTGCGGCGTGGTTTGACGGAATCTCAGCGTCAAGGGGTGATGTCGCTCGGGCTTGGCGGGATCGGTTTTGAAACCGAAGAACGGCGTGCTTATCCAAATGGCGCGCTGGCCGGACATGCGCTTGGCTACACCTCACTTGATCTCAATCCGCTTGCGGGCGTCGAACGCGGTATGGATCGCGCGATCCGAGCGAGCGGTGAAGATCCGGTGCGCCTGTCGATCGACGTGCGGATACAATATGCGGCAGAGGCAGAGCTCGCACGCGCGGCGCAGATCAGCCAGGCGCGCGGCGGCGCGGTCGTCGTTATGAACGCACGTACGGGCGAAGTGTTGGCGATGGCGTCCTGGCCTGCCCTTGATCCAAACAATCCGGGCGAGGCGACACGCGCGCAAACGCGCAACCGCGTTTCTGGCGAACGCTATGAAATGGGATCGACGATCAAGCCGTTTACAGCGGCGATGGCGCTTGAGCTTGGCCTTACCAATGAAGGAGAGCGCTTCGATCTCGCGCAGGCTTTTGACGTCGATGGCCACAGCATTGTTGATCACGAACGCACCCCCCCAAGTTCCGGCGTGCGTGAAATTCTGGTGCATTCGTCCAACAAAGGTGCGGCGATGTTGGCGCTGCGCGTGGGAAGGCAGCGCCAACGCACCTATCTTGAGCGGCTTGGATTGTTGCGCGCGTCGCCGCTGCAATTAGCGGAGAACGCCGCGCCGATCGCGCCACGAATGCAAAGCCGGCTCGATGTGGCGACGCTTGGCTTTGGCTACGGACTTGCGACGTCCCCAGCGGCGCTCGCGGGCGCTTATACAGTGTTCGCAAACGGCGGCGCTTATGTGCGCCCGACCTTGCTTGCATACAAAGACGGCGATCCAATTGAGCGCGCGCCTGTGTTCAGCCCCGATACGACGCGGCGCGTCATTTCCATGATGCGCGCAACGGTGATGCGCGGCACGGGGCGGGAGGCGGATGTCCCGGGTCTGGAGATCGCCGGGAAAACCGGAACGGCGGAAAAATTAGGCGGAACGGCAGGATATGATCAGGACAGCATGTTCTCGTCGTTCGCCGCCATATTCCCGGCCAGTGACCCGCGCTATGTGATCGTGCTTGCGCTCGACGAACCGGCGCGCACGGCGGCTACCGGTGGTCACGCGACTGGCGGGGCGGTTGCTGCGCGTCCCGTAGGGCGGATTGCGGCGCGGATCGCGCCAATGCTTGGCTTGCGGGCGGCGTCGCCCGCTGGCGCTGAGTGAGGAGAAGCCTCGTGATGGGATCGGCGCGCAGATGAAACTTGGCGAACTTTTCGCAAAGGAATGGACGAATGTCGCCGTGCCGCCTGGCGTTGGCGGTCTCGAGATTACGGGCCTTACTGCAGATAGCCGAAAAGTGAAGCCGGGCTTCTTGTTTGCGGCCTTTCAAGGCGTCGCAGCGCATGGGCGTGATTTCGTGGCGCAGGCTGTCGCGAACGGCGCGGCGGCGGTGTTGTCGGAAAATGATCTTGGCGTTGAGCCAGGCGTTCCGCATTTGATTGCCGAAAACGCGCGTGCAGAATTTTCTTACGCCGCCGGACGTTTCTTTCCGCGCAAGCCTGCTGTGCGCGTCGCCGTTACTGGCACAAACGGCAAAAGCTCGACCGTCGATTTTCTGCGGCAGATTTGGGCGGCGAGCGGCAAAAAAAGCGCGAGCATGGGCACGCTTGGCGCCATCTGGTCTGACGGGAAGATCGACCTTGGCCATACGACCGCCGATCCCGTCGCCGTGCACGAGACGTTGCAGCAACTCGCGGATGCGGGCGTCACGCATGTGGCGATGGAGGCGTCGAGCCATGGCTTGCACCAACATAGGTTAGATGCCGTCGGTTTTCAGGGCGGCGCGTTCCTCAATCTCACGCAGGATCATCTCGATTATCACGCGACGATGGATGAATACCGCGCAGCAAAGATGCTGCTCTGGAATTTGATGGATCATCGTGCGCCCGCGGTGATCAACGCAGATTCGCCAGAGGGCGCTGAGTTTGCGCGCGTCGCGGGTCAGCGCGCGCATGTCGTTTATTATACGGGCTGGCGCGCGCCTAGAACTTTAAGTCTGAAGCTCGTTGAGATTTCGCCGCGCCAAGCCAGTCAAGATCTGACGCTGTGGTGGCAGGGCGATGAATACGAAGTCGAAGTGCCGCTCATCGGTGAGTTTCAAGCGATCAATGCGACGACCGCCGCCACATTGGCGCTCGCGCTCGGCGAAACGAAGGAAGACGTTTTCCGCGGTATGTCGATGCTGAAGCCTGTGAAGGGGCGGATGGAGCATGTCGGCGAGACGCCGACGGATGGTCACGTGTTCGTTGACTATGCGCACACGCCGGATGGGCTCGATGTTTTATTGCGCGCGGCGCGTCCGCATGCGCCGGGGCGCATCATTGTCGTGTTCGGCTGCGGGGGAGATCGCGATTCCGGTAAGCGTGCGAAGATGGGCGCGATCGCGCAACGCTTTGCAGACGTAGTTATCGTGACCGATGATAATCCGCGCGGCGAAGATCCCGCTATGATCCGCAAACAGGTGCTCGAAGGTTGTCCGGGCGCTGAAGAGATCGGCGATCGCGCGGCAGCGATACAAAGCGCAGTGAAGCGCGCGACACGCGGCGACGCCGTGCTGATTGCGGGCAAAGGCCACGAGACCGGTCAAATCATTAAAGGCGTGACGCATCCATTTTCCGATCAGGATGTTGCGCGCGCCGCGCTGGAGGCGCTGACATGAAAGACGCGTTGTGGCTTGCGGAAGAAGCGGCGGCTGCGACCGGCGGGCGTTTGGTTGGAAGCGATTCATGGATCGCATCTGGCGTCTCGATCGATACGCGCTCGCTTGCGAAAGGCGACCTCTTCGTTGCGCTTACGGATGTGCGTGACGGTCATGATTTTCTCGACGCTGCTTACGCCGCTGGCGCTTGCGCGGCTTTGGTCCGTCATGGCGACAAAGCGGCAGGCCCTGCACTTGTCGTCGACGATGTTCTTGAAGGTCTTCGGCGACTTGGCGATGCGGCGCGTGAGCGTTCAAATGCTAAGCGCATTGCGATCACTGGTTCTGTCGGCAAAACATCCACAAAAGAAGCCGTTGCGACGTGTTTGCGCGCATGCGGGCCAACGCATGCCGCCGTGAAGAGTTTCAACAATCATTGGGGCGTGCCGCTGACGCTCGCGCTCATGCCGAAAACGGCGCAATTTGGCGTGTTCGAAATTGGCATGAATCATCGCGGTGAAATCTTGCCGCTGACGACTTTGGTAAAGCCGCATATCGCGATCATTACAACTATCGCGCCCGCGCATATCGAGTATATGGGTTCGCTGGAAAATATCGCTGACGAGAAGGGCGATGTGTATGCGGGCTTGGAGCCGGAAGGCGTGGCGTTGGCGCCAAACGAGGCGCCGTGCGCATCGCGTTTGTTGGCCGCTGCTGAAGCGCATGCCGCCACGATCATCCGGTTTGGCCGTGAGAAAGATTGCGAGGCGCGGCTGCTGAAGTTCGACATGGTCGAAGGCGGCGCGGTTGCGGAAGCCGATATTCTTGGGCGTCAAATTCGCTATCGCATTGGCGCGGAGGGCGCGCATTGGGCGCTCAACAGCGTCGCTGCATTGGCGGCGGCTGATCTTGCGGGGGGGGATCTTTTTGCGGCGGCGCATGCGCTCGCGGAGATGAAGGCGATCGACGGGCGCGGCGTGGCGCGCGAAATCAGCGCTGGCTTTGGCTCCTTCATGCTTGTGGATGATGCCTATAACGCCAATCCGGCCAGCATGGCGGCTGCGCTCGCGACGCTGGGCGCACGCAAAGCGAGCGGGCGGCGCATCGCCGCACTTGGGGATATGTTGGAGCTTGGCGCCGATGAGCGCGCTTATCACGCGGGCCTTTCGGCGCCGATACAAAGCTCTGGCGTCGATCTTGTGTTCTGCGCAGGCCCGCGTATGGCGGCGCTTTACGAAACCCTGCCCTCCGCCTTGCGTGGGGGCTATGCGGAAAGCGCGGATGCGTTGATACCGGTGATCACGGGGGCGCTTCGCGCAGGGGATGTTGTGCTCGTGAAGGGATCAAACGGTTCGCGCATGAAACAAGTGGTGGACGCGCTTTCAAAAATGCACGCAGGCGAGGCCACCTAAGATGCTGGCCTTCCTCGGCGCTTTTGCGCAAGAATCTCAGTTCTTCAATCTGTTCAACTACATCACCTTCCGCGCCGGCGGCGCGGTGGTGACGGCTATGCTGATCGCGTTTGTGATCGGCGCGCCGATGATTGCATGGCTGCGTAAGAAGCAGGGCAAGGGGCAGCCGATCCGCGCTGATGGACCGGAAGGGCATTTGCTCTCGAAAAAAGGCACGCCCACGATGGGCGGTTTTATTATTCTGATCAGCGTGTTCGTCTCGTCGCTGCTCTGGGCCGATCTCACAAATCCCTATGTATGGGCCGTGCTGATGGTGACGGGCGGTTTTGGCACGATCGGGTTCATCGACGATTTCAACAAAGTCACGAAGCAATCGCATGAAGGGCTATCGGGCAAGACACGGCTCGCGCTTGAGTTTGCGATCGCGTTCAGCGCAAGCCTCCTGATGCTATGGGCGGAATGGCGCTCCGATCCAGCGTTTATGCTTTCAAATCAACAATTCGTCGATGCGTTGTTGAGTGCGAAAGGCGATTTTACGGTGGTTGCGCTGCCGTTCTTCAAAGATTTCGGCCTGCAAGTCGGCGCGTTTTTCTTGTTCTTTGCGATGTTCGTTATCGTCGGCGCCGGCAATGCCGTGAATTTGACGGATGGGCTTGATGGGCTCGCGATCGTGCCGGTGATGATTGCGGGCGCCACGTTTGGGTTCATCGCATATCTCGTGGGGCGCGTGGATTACTCAGCCTACCTTGGAATCCGGCATGTGCCGGGGGTTTCGGAATTGTCTGTGATCCTTGCAGCGTTGCTCGGCGGATCGCTGGGCTTCCTTTGGTACAACGCGCCGCCTGCGCGTGTGTTCATGGGGGATACGGGATCGCTCGCGCTTGGCGGATTGCTGGGCGCGATCGCTGTCGCGACAAAGCACGAAATCGTGCTTGGAATCGTGGGCGGCCTTTTCGTGCTCGAAGCGCTTTCCGTGATGATCCAAGTGTTCGTTTATCAGCGCTTCAAAAAACGTGTCTTCCTGATGGCGCCGTTTCATCACCATTTCGAAAAGCTTGGCTGGGCCGAACCGACGATCGTGATCCGCTTCTGGATCATCTCGACGATCTTCGCGCTCGCGGGGCTTGCGACTTTGAAGCTGAGGTAAGCGTGGCGAAGGGGGCTTTGCACGCGTGATTCCGATCACGGTATTCGAGGGCCGCGATGTTGCGGTGTTTGGGCTCGCACGTTCGGGCCTTGCGACAGCGCGCGCGTTGAAGGCTGGCGGCGCGCGCGTGCATGGCTGGGACGATAACGATCAGAACCGGGCACGCGCTGCGGAAGCTGGAGTCAACATTTCCGATTTCAACGCACGCGATTGGCGAAGCTTTGCGGCGCTTATCGTTTCGCCCGGCGTGCCGCTCACATTTCCGGCGCCGCACCGGGTCGTGACGCTCGCGCAGGCGGTGGGCGTGCCTGTGATGGGGGATGTCGAGCTCTTTGCGCGCGAGGTGAATGCGCTGCCGCCGTCCGCGCGTCCCAAAGTGATTGCGGTGACGGGGACGAATGGGAAATCCACGACGGTCACGCTCATCACGCATATTCTGAAGGCGGCCGGTAAGGATGTGCGCCTTGGCGGCAATATCGGCACGGCGATCCTCGATCTCGCGCCATTGCATGCGGGCGCGATCTATGTGCTTGAGCTCTCGTCCTATCAGCTCGATCTTACGGAAAGTCTGCGCGCCGATGTTGCGGTTTGGCTCAATACGACGCCGGATCATCTCGACAGGCACGGCGACATGGCTGGCTATGTCGCTGCGAAACGGCGTGTCTTTAACAATCAAGGCGCGGGCGATTGGGCGATCATCGGTGTGGACGATCCTTACTGCGCGAGCGTGTGCACGCAATTGACGGCAAGCGCGCCGCAGATCGTTGCGCCGATATCAGCGGGGCAAGCGCTCGGGCGCGGGGTTTGCGCTCTCGGGCATAAGTTGTTCGATGTGCTTTCGACGCGCGCTGAAGCGATTATGGATTTGAACGAAGCGCCCGCGCTTCCGGGCCGGCACAATGCGCAAAATGCCGCGGCTGCTTACGCGGCGGCGCGTGCTGTCGGGATTGAGCCGCGCGTCATTGAAGCAGCGATGAAAAGTTTTCCGGGTTTGGCGCACCGCCTCGAGCGCGTTGCAACCATTTCAGGCGTGCGCTTCATCAATGACAGTAAAGCCACCAATGCGGATGCGGCGGCGCAAGCGTTGGCGGTCTATCCGCGCGTCTACTGGATAGCGGGAGGGCTCGCAAAGGATGGCGGGATTGAAGCGCTGCGGGCGTTCTTCCCGCGAATCGCGCACGCATATTTGATCGGAAATGCACAGGATCAATTTGCGGCGACGCTGAAAGACAATGCGCCGTTTACGTTGTCGGGCGATCTGGCGACAGCGACGCGGCAAGCTTATCTTGCGGCGCGTTCATCAGGCGAGCCGCATCCTGTGGTGCTGTTCTCACCAGCGTGCGCGAGCTTCGATCAGTTTAGCGATTTTGAAGCGCGGGGCGATGCGTTCAAGCAGATCGTTGCAGGGCTTGCGGACGAAATGGCGACAACGCGCCGGGCGGGGCCTGTATGATCTCGGCTGCGGCGAGCAGAGTCAGCGGCGCGATCGATCGCGCGCGGACGTTTGATCGCCCATTGATGACGATTGCTGCGATTTTGTTTGGCGTTGGCGCGCTGATTGCGATGGCGGCAAGCCCTGCGGCGAGCGCGCAATTCAGCGCGAATGATGCGTTTCATTTCGCTGTTCGGCAGACGGCTTACACGCTCGTCGGAATTTTGGTGATCACGATCGCCGCGCAAATGGATCCGCGCTTGGTGCGGCGGACGGGGGCGCTCATTCTTGCGCCTATGGTTGCGCTTTGCTTTGCAGTGGCGCTGTTTGCGCCTGATGTGCGGGGCGCGGCGCGCTGGG
>JBEVOS010000081.1:0-11655 GCA_040507435.1 Caulobacterales bacterium
CGGCGCGCTCGATCTCGATCTCTCCATCGCCTTCTATGAGACGCTCGGCTTTCAGCTCATCGTGAAGACCGAGCACTATGCGCGTCTTATCGCGCCCGAAGGCGGCGCCACGCTCTCGCTGCGTCTGCAAGAGAGCATCGCGACGGAGAACGCTCCCGTCCTCTATTTGGAAAGCGATAAATTGGATGCGGAAATCACGCGTCTGAAAGCGGCAGGGATCGTTTTTGAAAGCGAACTCGAAGACAAATCCTGGCTATGGCGGGAAGCCTATTTGCGCGATCCCGCCGGCAACAAACTTTGTCTCTACTTCGCAGGCGTCAATCGCATCCATCCGCCCTGGCGCATTCAAGGCAATGCCGAGGCGCCGATCTATCACATCATCGTTCAGGGCTTTGAAGGCGATCTGCTGCTCGTGAAGCGCCGCAATGTCGATTACCGGCAGCTACAAACGGAATTCCCGGACTACCTAACCTCGCTCGGCCCACACACATTGCATGAGGCATTAGAATTCATTCGCGAAGAATGGCCGGAATTCTTTCGCGCGCAGGCGCAAAACATCCGCATCTTCGCCGAAAGCGAAGACACGGATTTCAAGCTTTCCTGATTAGGAAAACGGGCTCGCGGCCTTCTTACCTTCCTGCGGCGCCGCAGCCGCATCGAGCGCGGCGATCTCAGCATCCGAAATCGACAGCCAGGCTGCGTCGATATTTTCATCTAAGTGATGAATATTTGAAGTGCCCGGAATCGGCAGCATGACAGGCGAGTGCTTCAGCAGCCAAACGAGCGCGACCTGCTGGGTGGCGGCATGATGTTTTTGCGCAAGCTCAGCGATCAGATTGTCCGCAGGCGTGTTACGCAAGCCGACGGGCCGATACGGCAAGAACGCGATCCCTTCCTTCTCGCAAGCTGCGAGCACATCTTCTGAATCGCGAGATCCGACATTGTAGCGGTTCTGCACCGAGACGACCTTCACGACCGATTGCGCGATACGAAGCTGCTCAAGCGATACGTTCGACACGCCGACATGGCGGATCTTGCCTTCCTTCTGCAGTTCCGCGAATGCACCGATCGTATCGGCATACGGATAAGCTGGATCGGGCACGTGGGATTGATGCAGATCGATGCAATCGACGCGCAGGCGCCTCAAGCTTTTCTCGGTTTCTTCGCGGATGCGCCTCGGGTTTCCGTCCGGCGGGAGTGACCGCATTTCTTTGGTCATCTCGATCGTCGCGAAACCCGCCTTGGATGCGATCAAGACATCTTTTGGATAGGGATGGAGCGCCTCAGCGATGATTTCTTCACACGCGCCATAACCGTAAATATTCGCGGCGTCGAAAAAATTCACGCCGCGTTCGTAGACGCGCTTCGTGAGCTTCACGGCTTCAGCGCGATCAAGCTTACCTTCGGCGTTCCGCGCGCTCGATATGCGCATCGCGCCAAAGCCTAAGCGGCGCACTGATATGTCGCCTATCTTGATCGTGCCTGTTGTCGCATCGTCCAATATGCGCGCGCTCATCGGTGTCTCCCTTTATTATTTATAGATGTATGGGCGGAACGCCGCCGCTCTGGAACAACCATGCGCCAACGCCGCCGAAGAATGCAACGATCAACGCGAGCACCGCAACGCCAAGACCAAGCAAAACAAGGGCGCCGATCCAGGAAATGCGCGACAACAAGAGGCCGAGCTTATCGTTATCGGCTTTCGCACGATCAGCGCCGACAATTCCGAGAATAAACGCTGCAATCGTCGGCAGAACGGGAAACAAAATTCCGACAGCAAGGCACACGCACCCGATGCTGCCGAACACGACAGATTGCGATCCGCTAATCGCCGGCTGATGGTGCGCAGGGAAACCCGTCGCGACGACATAAACGCTGCGCGCGCCTTCGCCATCCTCCAAAAAATCCACCTGCTGACCGGCCTGCGGATATCCCGCACTCTTCCACTCCGTCAGCGCGAACGAACGCCGCTCATCCTGCGGGCCCAGCAATATGCCGTTATCCCCGTCGACGCCGAGTATCTGTCCCCGCATGCAAACCTCCGAGGCTATTCCGTCAATAAGCGATTAGGCGCGCGGATCGCATCCGGCGATTGATTGAGCGCAAGCAATTCCGCCAGTAAGGACAACACAGACGATGATCGATCGCCATTCGGCGCATCATCCCGGCAGGCGCCGTCTTGCGCAGCTTCACGGCATGAGCGCCCATTTGCAGGTCCCGCATAATATCTTTGGCCCGCATAGAGCGTGCTCGCCGCGTAGCCTGACGCGCCCTCGTCATGCTTGAGAATGCGGAACAGGGGCACGCCCGCGCCGCCGCCGCGAAGGCCGGCCGCGCGGATCACAATCGGCGCTTCCATTGGCGCATCGCCGCTTATCATACCGCCCGGCCGCATGAGCTCGCCCACATAATAGACGGCGTCGTCAAGCGATCGGAGCGACAATTCATAGGTTTTGCCGCCGACTATAATGCGCGGATCACAGCTTTGTCCTTGCGGCGCTTGTGCTGCGCGGAGCGCGCGTCCCGCGCCGTAGGATTCTACAAGACCACACACAGGCTCACCACTGGATGCCGAGCGATCCGGCCTTTGGTTTTCAATCTCCTGCAAAAAAGCACGGCTTGCACGGACGAATGCGCATCCGCTTGTATCCGCATTCGTGCAATCGGATTGAATGTTGTTGGCCTCGTTCACGTAAGAGACGCTCGACTGCGCATCGCTAATCGTGACGCGTTCCACCAGCAGGAAGAACAACAGATCGTGCGGCCAGCCGCTCTGCCAATAGTGCGCGAACACATAAGGCTCAATCGGCTGAAACGCCGTGCGTGTGAGTGTTTCGGCACTGAACGGCTCAACCGAATAGGTCGGCCGTGAGCTTGTTTCCCGCTCCATGTTGAGACCGCCAAAGCCCCAGGGCGCTGCGCCATCGCCAAGCGGGATCGAGCCAATGCCGCCGCTTTGCGTCATGCTTTGGCTTGGGCTGTCATTGATGCCCGTCATCGAGAGGTAATAGCGCGGCATGCGATCGCGCGCGCGCAGGATATTCAGCAGAATTTGCCCCGACACCGCCTGGCCATAAGCCTCGTTGAACGCGACTGCGTCATCCGCGATCCGGCGGCTCAGCATTTCTTGACGGTGACTTGCGGGAGGCGCGACCGCGCACGACGCGAGCATGAGCGCGGCGATCAGCCCGCAGAGAGCCAGTGGTTTCATTTATCTCCCCTGCCATGGTTTCAGCAAGGAGCTGGACGCGCGGCAAGCCCAAACCCTTCAGCACCGAACGGCGGCGACGCATAAGGCGTCATTGAGCCCCGACGTATGCGCGTTTGCGGCGACCGCCCTTGCGGGCGCAGCGCATTTATGGTCCAGGGCCGCCATGCAGGATTTGATCGAAGGCTATCGCCGCTATCGCCAGGGCCGCTGGCCCACGTTGAAGGCGCTCCACGAGCAATTGGCCGAGCGCCAACGGCCTGGCGTACTGATCATTGCCTGTTGCGACAGCCGCGTGGACCCGGCGACCATATTCGACGCCGATCCGGGGCAGCTGTTCGTTATCCGCAATGTCGCGAATCTCGCGCCGCCCTACGAGGAAGGCGGCGGCTATCACGGCACCAGCGCGGCGATTGAATTCGCCGTTACAAATCTGGAAGTCGCAACCATTTTGGTGCTTGGCCATGCGCGCTGCGGCGGCGTCACCGCCGCGCTCGGGCGTCCGCACAAGCACGTTGGTCAATTTCTCGACCCGTGGGTCGATCTCTTGGAGCCTGCAAAAAAACGCATCGCGAGCAGCACAAGCGACCCGCAGACGGCGCTCGAACATGAGAGCATTAAGGTTACTCTCGAAAACCTGATGACCTTTCCATTCGTCGCCGAGCGTGTGAAAGCGGGAAAACTCGCGCTGCAAGGCGCGCGATACGGGATTGCCGACGGAGGATTGGAGATCCTTGACCCAAAAACCGGCGATTTCGAACCTGTGGTCTGAATTTTGCCACGAGCCTGGCCGCAATCGGTGCAGTATGGCGAAAAAGATAGCGCCTGCCTGCTGAAGCCCAGCTGTCGTGGCGTTTGGTTCGTGATACGTAACCATTCTCCATAGCCGGGCGATGCCGCGGGGGGCTTGGGAGACGCAATGACGGACGTACTTATCGTCTGCGTGCGAGACGATGAAGTTCAGGCCAAGGCTCTCGCCGACTTGTTCGAGCGGGAAGGCATGAGCGTGGGCGGCGCACCCGCCGACGACGCCGCGCTGAAAAACTGCGGCGCGACCGTCGTGATATGGTCGCAAGCCAGCATCCGCTCTCGCCCCTTCCTCGACGCCGCGCAGCGTGTGGTGAATGCGGGCAAAGGCGTTGTTGCTTGCCTCATCGATGCGCCGCCGGCGTCCAGCCTCAATCAATCGCCCTGTTTCGATCTGCGGGCCTGGAACGGGAGCCCGGATGATCCGCTGGTCGATCCGCTCTACTTCGCGGTCGATCGCATGGTGAACGCATCGCAAGGCGCGCGCCCTGCGGCCGCCGAGACAAGCTACGCCGCGCCTCAGCCAGCCTTCCAGCAATCCGCGCCGCCGCCCTATGGGCGCTCACCGGCGCGTCAGGACACCCGCCCGCAAGAGCCGCCGCGCTATGAAGCGCCGCGCTACGAGGCCCCGCGCGCCTTTGAACCGGCGCCTGAGCCGCGCAGGCGTGCGCCATCGCCCCCCGCTCCCGATCACGCTCACGATCCCATCAGCGCCGAAGCGATGCGCTGGCGGGCGATCCGGCACAGCCGGGACCCTGCTGCGTTCCTGCATTACCTTTCCGAATACGGCCCTGAGGGCGCGTTCGCCGAACTCGCCGAGATGCGCCTCAAACAATTGCAGGATTCGAATACGACGCCGCTCAAGGCCGCTGCGCGTTCCGTGACCCGCGCCGCGCCTGTGGCGCGCGCCGAACCCCGTCCTGAACCACGCCCGGCGCCGCGCCGGCCCGAACCGCGCGATTCTTGGCCCGAAGAACAATACGCTGAGCGGCCAGCGCGCATGGAAGCGCCGCGTGAGCGCGCCGCGGCGCGGATCGATCTCAGCCCGCCGCAAGAATATTACTCTGAGCGCAGCGCTCCGCCTGAGAAGCGCGGCGGCGGCGGCGCAATCCGCTTTGTGATCTTGTTCCTAATCCTTGGCGGCGGCGCGCTCGCCGCCGGCATGTATTTCGGCAACGGCCAGCGCTTCTTGCCCGGACAGGCTGTTGTCGCGCAGCAACAGGAGCAAGCGCCGACGGCGGTTGAAGAGCCGATGGCTGGCGTTCAGCAAGAAGCGGCCACTCCGCCTGTGGCTGACTCGAACGCTGTCGGCGGTCCTACAGAGCTTGAGGAAGCCAACTTCAATCAGCCGCCTGCCCGCGCTGAGGCTCCGCGGCCAGCGCAGCAGCGCGAGGAACGCTTTGAAGCTTCGTCCGCGAACGGAACGCCTGCGTCTTTGATGCCGGGCACCCCTCGCACGGCGCCGGTTCAGATGGCGTCCGCCGCTGAAACAGCGCGGCCAACCATCGCGCAGGGCGGCGTCTCCTGGCGCACGCGCGCAACCGCTGATGATTTAAGCGCCGCTTATCCGGCAGCTGCACGCCGCGCGGGGATTGAAGGCCGTGTGCGCCTTGGTTGCACCATTCGCAACGATCTAGGCCCCGATTGCGTGGTCGTCAGCGAAACGCCGATGGGCCAAGGGTTTGGCGACGCCGCATTGCGCATCGCGCGTAACTACCGCGCCAATCCTCAACTCAGCGACGGCGCGAACGCGGAAGGTGCGCGCGCCGAACTGAACATGTCGTTCCGGCCGAACTGATCGACGCTTAGTGCGTCAACCGCAGTTGGCCAATTCCCGAACCGATCGCAGTGAACGCCGCTTGCAGCTGTGTGGCGTTTGACGCGGTGTAGAAATGCGCGGCGCTTGTTGCGCAATTGCGCAGGCGGTCGCGGTTTCCGGAATCGGTATCGCGAAACTGGATAGTGTATATGACGATTCCAGCATCCTTGATCTTCTGGCACACGCGTTCTTCGCGCCAGTTGACGTATTCGACCATGTTGCTCGAATTGCCGATCGCTGAACCGTTGGACCGGATGCGGTTGTAATTCGCGGGCAACGACGCGCGATAGCCTGTCGGAGTCGCGCTCGCCGGCGTCCATTGCGCCAAATGACTGAACGCCGAATAGTCTGAGCCCATCACGGTTTCGGTGTTGCCAGTGTTGACGTTCGTGTTTTCACCGTCCGTCATCATCACGATGACTTTGCGCACCGGATCGTCCGGGTCGTTATACGGGCGGCCTTCCGTGAATGGCGCCGTCGGCGAAAGCACACGCCAGCCCCAGGCGAGACCTTCAGCCTGGTTTGTACCGCCGCCATTCCAGTGACGCATGGCGCGCACAGCTGTGATGACGGTGTCCTTATCTGTCGTAAGCGGCACGATCGGCGTCGGGCAGCCGCGGTTCGGCCCGCGCGCATCTGGATTGGTTGTCGCGATCGTCGTCGTGCGACCGCCGCGATACTTCCACACGGAGAATTGCCGCGAAGCATTGCCGGATATGTAAGTCGCGCTGCCCGGCAGCCCGTCACTGTCGGTGATATAGGAATTTGATGAAGACGAGGTGTTGCGATCGCCGGCCTGATCCATCCAGAAATACGGCACGAACAGTGTTGCGGGATTGCTCGCGTTCGGCGGCGTATCGTCAATATCGTAATCATGCGTGACGCCGCTGACCGTGTAATGCGGCCGCGCTTCGACGCATCCCTTCCAGCCAAACGACGAATTAATAGTCGCAAGCTGATCGAACAAAGTCAGATAATTGATCGTCGGCGGATTATAGAGCGTGCAAACTGTGCTGCTGCCGCTTCCTGATTGAACGTATGATATTGAATAAGGCGACGTACCCAGTGTCGCAGGCGCAAAGTTGCAGTTTCTGTTGCTTCCGCTGCCTTGATATGGACGTGTCGCGATCGCGCGATCCTCCAGCAGCTCGCCATTCAGCGGGGCAACGCCTGTCGTGTCGATCCAGCCAGATGTGCGATAGTTGGAGCCGACATTGACCTGCGCGACGAACGGCACGAGCGCGACCGAGACGCTATCGCCGTCGATGCCCATCAGATAGTCGACGAGATCTTCCGCCGCATCCCGAAGCCCCTGCATGTCATTCGACATCGAACCGGTGTTATCGAGCACAAGCGCGACTTCGATCGGCGGGCTTGCCGACGCTTGCGCTTCAGCGACAACGCCGATGTTCCAAACACCCGAGGATCCGAAAAACCGCGTGACGAGCGACATGCCATGATCGAACTCCGCGCTGGCGGACACGCGGTGACCGCCGTCTTCCAGTTCCGTCACCTGAAAATCGAGTTCGCCGCTGATCGGCTGCTGGCCAAACGCCTCGTCGAAATAGGCGCGCGCGCGCGCCGTCTGCGTTTCCTCCGACAAGCCTGACGAGCGTTCCGCAACGAGCGCGGCGCCATCGACCGCATTCTGCATCTGCGCGCGAACGGTTTGCGCGCGGGTAAAGTCCACCGTCAGCCCAACGAGCGACACGAGCGCCGCCGCCATGATCGCCCAGATCATCGCGACATTGCCGTATTGGGCGCGCCAAAAGCGCCCTCCCACACCGGCGATTACGGCAAGTATAAATCGGCTCATTGGACGATCTTTTCTTGAAACTAGCCGACTCTTTTAGCAAAATCGTCTTAACGCGTGATGTTTCAGCAAGGTGAATTCGCATTTTACTTACTTACCGGTGAGTAAATACTAACGGCAGTTAGCGATGTTTGCGCCGGCGTATGCGCGGCGGCGCTTGCGAAATTCGCCCCTCCCCGTTAAGCACGCGCGATTTTGGCTGGGGGGCCCGATGAGTCCCCGCGGCGGAGAACGCATGCCCAAGCGCACGGACCTTTCCTCAATCCTGATTATTGGCGCCGGGCCTATTATTATCGGCCAGGCCTGCGAGTTCGATTATTCCGGCGTGCAAGCGGTGAAGGCGTTGAAGGCCGAGGGCTATCGCGTTGTCCTCGTTAATTCGAACCCGGCCACAATCATGACCGATCCGGACTTGGCGGACGCGACCTACATCGAACCCATTACGCCGGCGATCGTCGAAAAGATTATCGAAAAGGAAAAGCCAAGCGCTATCCTGCCAACCATGGGCGGGCAGACCGCGCTTAATTGCGCGCTGACGCTCGAGCGCACCGGCGTGCTCGCTAAGCATGGCGTGGAAATGATCGGCGCACGCGCTGACGTGATCGAGAAGGCGGAAGACCGGCTTAAATTCCGCGAAGCGATGGACAAGATTGGCCTGCAAAGCGCGCGCTCGCGTTTGGTCCACACGCTGGAAGAAGCGCTCGCGGCATTGGACTATGTGCAGCTTCCGGCAATCATGCGCCCGAGCTTTACGCTGGGCGGCCTTGGCGGCGGCGTCGCGTACAATATCGAGGAGTTCAAGGAAATTATCGAACGGGGGCTCGCCGCCTCGCCGGTTCACGAGGTGCTGGTCGAGGAAAGCATCATCGGCTGGAAAGAATACGAGATGGAGGTCGTTCGCGATAAGGCGGACAATTGCATCATTATTTGCTCGATCGAGAATATCGATCCGATGGGCGTGCATACGGGGGACAGCATCACCGTCGCGCCAGCGCTGACGCTGACGGATCGCGAATATCAGATCATGCGCAATGCGAGCATCGCGGTGCTGCGCGAGATCGGCGTCGAAACTGGCGGCTCGAACGTGCAGTTCGCAATCAATCCGGAAGACGGCCGCATGGTTGTCATCGAGATGAATCCGCGCGTGTCTCGCTCGTCCGCACTTGCCTCGAAAGCGACCGGTTTCCCAATCGCGAAAGTCGCAGCAAAACTCGCGATCGGCTACACGCTGGATGAAATCGCCAACGACATCACGGGCGGCGCAACGCCGGCGAGCTTCGAGCCGACGATCGATTATGTCGTCACTAAAATACCGCGCTTCGCGTTCGAACGTTTTCCTGGCGCGGACACGACGCTGACGACGAGCATGAAAAGCGTCGGTGAAGCGATGGCGATTGGACGCACGTTTCAAGAATCGCTGCAAAAGGCGCTGCGGTCGCTCGATGTCGGCCTCTCGGGTCTGGATGAGATCACGATCGAGGGCGCAGCCGATGAAGATTCCGGCAAGCTCGCGGTGCGTGCGCGCCTCGTCACGCCGAAATCGGATCGCCTGCTCGTCGCGGCCGAAGCCTTGCGGCGCGGTGTTTCGGTGGAAGACATTTGCGCGGCTGCGCATTTCGATCCGTGGTTCATTCTGCAACTTAAAGAAATCATCGACGCTGAAGCTTTGGTTCGCGCCAATGGGTTGCCTAAGGATGCCGAACGCTTCCGCGCGCTGAAGGCGCAGGGCTTCTCCGATGTTCGCCTTGCGAAGCTGGCCGGACTGAAAGAGCGCGACGTACGCAAAGCGCGGCGCGCTTTGGGCGTGCGCCCTCAATTCAAACGGATCGATTCTTGCGCCGCGGAATTCGCGGCGACAACGCCTTATATGTATTCGACGTATGAAGTTGGCGCTTACACGCTTGATGGCGTGCAAGCCGCGCCGGACTGCGAAGCCGCGCCGACGGACCGGAAGAAGATCATCATCCTCGGCGGCGGCCCAAACCGCATCGGCCAAGGCATCGAGTTTGACTATTGCTGCTGCCACGCGGCATTCGCCTGCGCCGATCTCGGCGTCGAAAGCATCATGGTCAATTGCAATCCGGAAACGGTGAGCACCGATTACGACACATCGGACCGCCTCTATTTTGAGCCGCTTACGACCGAGGACGTTCTCGGCCTGATCGTGCAGTTTGGCGGACAAACGCCGCTCAACCTTGCAAAGCCCCTTGAAGAAGAGGGCGCGCCAATTCTGGGCACGAGCGTCGATGCGATCGATCTCGCGGAGGATCGCGAGCGGTTCCAAGCGCTGCTCAAGAAGATTGGACTGAAGCAGCCCACCAACACGACGGCCCGCAGCGCGGAAGAAGCTTTGCGCGGCGCGCGTGAGATCGGATTCCCCGTCGTGCTGCGCCCTTCTTTCGTGCTTGGCGGCCGTGCGATGGAAATCGTGCACGATGAAGACGGCCTTAAACGCTACATTACCGAAGCCGTGCAGGCTTCGCAGGAAAAGCCCGTTCTGATCGATCGCTATCTGCGTGACGCGATCGAAGTGGACGTCGATGCGATCTGTGACGGCGAGGACGTGTTCGTCGCAGGCGTTATGGAACATATCGAGGAGGCCGGAATTCACTCGGGCGATTCCGCCTGCGCCTTGCCGCCCTATTCGCTCGCGCCAGCGGTGATCGCGGAAATCGAAAAGCAAACGGAGGCGCTCGCGCGCGCGCTGAACGTGAAAGGCCTTTTAAACATCCAGTTTGCCGTGAAAGGCGGCGACATCTATGTTCTCGAAGCCAATCCGCGCGCCTCGCGCACAGCGCCCTTCGTCGCCAAAGCGATCAATCGTCCGATCGCCGCCGTAGCTGCGAAAGTCATGGCGGGCCAGAAGTTGCGCGATCTCAAAATCGATCGCCCGTCCAAGGCGCATGTGGCCGTTAAAGAAGCTGTTTTTCCCTTTGCCCGCTTTCCAGGCGTCGATCCAATCCTTGGGCCGGAAATGCGCTCCACAGGCGAAGTCATGGGCCTTGATCACTCTTTTGCGGCGGCTTTCGCGAAAAGTCAGATCGCAGCTGGGTCTGCGCTTCCTACGACAGGCGCAGTCTTCATTTCCGTGAAAGGCGCCGACAAGGACGCGATGATCGCGCCAGCGCGACAACTTGTGGAAATGGGATTTAAAATCCTTGCAACCGAGGGCACGGCTTCCCATTTGGCTGCGGCGGGTGTGGCCGTCGAAAGGGTCAACAAAGTCGCAGAAGGCCGCCCGCATATCGTCGATGCCATGAAGAACGGGGATGTGCAGCTCGTGTTTAATACGACTGAAGGCGCACAATCGTATCGTGACTCATACTCCATCCGCCGCACCGCCGTGGCCCAGAATATTCCCTACTACACCACTGTTTCCGGCGCCCGCGCCTCTGTGCAGGCGATCGCGGAACTGAAAGCAGGCGAACTCAGCGTCCGCGCGCTTCAAGCCTACGCTTGACGCGTCGCGATTTGCTTGTTCTCCTTTCCTTCCTGGACTTTTGGAAAGCTCCTTGAACCATGGAAAAAGTACCTATGACGGCCGAAGGTTATGCGGCCCTCGAAGCAGAATTGAAGCGGCTGAAAACCGAGGAGCGGCCGACGGTCATCGCGGCCATTTCGGAGGCGCGCCAGCATGGCGATCTCTCCGAAAACGCTGAGTACCATGCCGCCAAAGAGCGCCAGAGCTTCATCGAAGGCCGCCTTGCGGAGCTCGAAGACAAGCTTGCGCGCGCGCAGGTGATCGATCCGACCAAACTGTCCGGCAAGAGCGTGAAATTCGGCGCTACGGTCGAGGTGTTGGATGAGGACACCAACAAGAAATCCAAATACAAAATCGTCGGTGAGGATGAAGCCGATGTGCGCGCCGGCAAAATCTCGATCTCCTCCCCGATCGCACGCGCGCTGATCGCCAAAGAGGAAGGCGATGTCGTTGAGGTAATGGCGCCGGGCGGTCCCAAATCGTTCGAAATCCTCAAAATCAAATTCGTTTAAACGCTTAGGCGCGCG
>JBEVOS010000117.1:0-7760 GCA_040507435.1 Caulobacterales bacterium
GTTCGATGCGCGATATATGCAGCATCTTAACCGTGACGTGCGCGATCAGCTCCGCGAACAACGAGGCGCCAATGCCTTTGGCTTGATAATCCGGATCAACAGCGACGGTGAGATCGCTGAGCATATGAGCGAAGGCGCGCGGCCCAATCGGCGCGCAATGCACTTCACCAATCAGCCGCGCGCCATCCAATGCGACGAACGCCGCGCCGCCGTTCAGTGCGCGTTCAAGAAATAATTCGACTTGAGCGAGCGTAATTTCGTCCGGCGCACGCGCCAATCCGCCTGAGATGGACGATGTACGCACATGGAGATCGAAGATCGCTTCCGCATCGTCGTAGCTAGCGGGACGGATCATCCCGCACTCTTCTTGCGCTGCATCGGCGGGGTGAGCTCAAACTCTGCTTGCGGCGCAGGCAAGCGCGGCGCGGTGTCGATCTGCACGGCCTGAGCAATTTCAACGCCGGAGTCCGACGCGCCAAGTTCTTTGAAGCGACGCGCCGAAGGCATGACGCGTGAGTCCAGTGTGCCGATCAATTCATTGTAGCTCTTCACGCTTTTCTCGATCGAATTGCCGAGCGAGGAGACTCGATCGCTCATCGTCGCGAGGCGGTTGTAAAGTTCACGCCCAAGATCGGCGATTTCCTGTGCATTCTTGGCGCTCTGCTCTTGGCGCCAGCCATAAGCGATCGACCGCGCGAGAGCCATGAGCGTCACCGGCGTGACAATCACCACGCGCAGCTTCATCGCATCTTCAAACAGAGTCGGGTCACGCTCGACTGCCGCGGCGAAGAAGTTCTCGCCAGGAATGAAGAGCGCAACGAAATCCGCCGTCTCGGCAAAGTGTTTAGAGTAATCCTTCGACGAAAGCTTTTTGACGTGATCGCGCAATTCCTGCGCGTGCTTCTTGAGGCAGGTTTCGCGAGTCTGTTCATCTGTCGCTTCCATCGCGTCGAGGTAGCCTGATAGCGCGACTTTCGCATCGACGACGATAGAGCGTCCGCCTGGCAGGCGGATGATTACGTCCGGACGCAGCATTTTGCCATCGTCAGCAGTCGTCGTGGTTTGCTCGGTGAAATCCGCATGCGCCGAGAGGCCCGAGAGCTCCAGGACATTGCGCAGCGTTTCTTCGCCCCAGCGCCCGCGGGTTTTTGGCGCCGCACGCAATGCGTTGACGAGCTTGTTTGTTTCCACCTGCGTGCGCGCAAGGTGCTCGCCAACGAACCGCAATTGCTCCGTGAGCGCGGACTTATCCTCCGTGCGCGCTTTATCGAGGGCGCTTACGCTTTCTGATAATTTCGCGAACATCTCTTGCGCGGGCGCGAGAATTTCCTTCACGCCGCCGGCCGCCGCACTTTGATGCTTTTGGAACGTCTCATTCGCGAGCGTGATGAAACGCTGTTCGTTTTGGCTGAGCGCGCGGCTGGCCAGAGTCTCGAAGTTCTTTTCGAGCTCCTCTTTCATTTTCAGCAGCGCTTGTTCGCGCTCCGCGCCAGCGCGCAAGCGCTCAGCATTCGCCGCCTTCTCCGCGGCCAAATCAGAACGCGCTTCCTGCTGATCGGCGCGCGCTTTCTCAAGCTCCGCCACCGCGCGATCCCGTTCCTGGCGGATCAGATCGAGCCCGGCATTGCGCGCCTTTTCGGCGATGGCGATCTCGCGCTCCTTGCTTGAGCGATAGAAAAACCAGGCCGAAGCGCCAACAGCGGCCACGAGGAGGAAGAGAAGAAGCGACTCAGTCATCTTGGTACATTAGCAGAACGAACGGCGCAGCGCGTGGCGTTTGACGCCCTAAATTCGCCGTAACGAAAGCGCGTCGCTAAGCACGGCCACAGCCGAAACGGCGGACCGGTAAAGGAGAAAATAGGGAGGCATTCATGGCTGAACCACGCTCGCTTCGCGCCGCTTCTTTAGGCGCATCAGCAGCTCTGCTCGGACTGACCGTGTTCGCGGCGTTCTCCGCGCGCATTACGGCCATCGAGGACATTTTCAAAGATGCGCCGATCGTCGATATCCAAACGCCGGAGATCAAAGAGGATATTCCGCCGCCGCGCCCTAAACCAATACAGCCGCCGCCTGAAACACAAGTTCTGCCATCAAATCCCGATTTTCAGCCGACGCCGTATCAAGGTGAGTTCACGACGGCGCCTGAGGCGCTCGGCCCGCGCGAGATTATCGGCGCACGCTGGGTGCGTCAGCCGAGCGGTGCGGAATTCGAGCGCTATTACCCCGAACGCGCCGCAGAGCGCGGCCGCTCTGGGCAAGTCATCCTTGATTGCCTCGTCGGCGCGGGCGGGGAGATTGCGTGTGCCGTGCTGAGTGAGACGCCACCCGGATGGGGCTTTGGCGCGGCAGCGCTGCGAATCTCCCGGTATTTCGAAATGGCGCCGCAGATGGCCGACGGCCAGCCCACCGCGGGCGGGCATGTGCGCGTACCGATCAGCTTCCGCATCAGTTAGCGGCGCGCTGAGCGCCATTGGGGAACATCAATGGCGCTCACGCTCTTCGGGCGGTAAATAGCAGGCATGGATATTTACCTCTGGGCCATCTACGCGGCGCTGGCCGTCGTGTTCGGGATTTTGTGCTTCGGGATTTACGCCCTCTTTCGCGGCGGCGATTTCGGACGATCTTGGTCGAACAAGGCGATGCGGATGCGCGTGCTCGCGCAGTTCGTTGCGATCGTCATTCTTGTCGCCGCGATGTTCGCTAAACATAGCATGGGCCACTGATGGTCCGGCTCGATAAAATCGTCACCAAGACGGGCGACAAAGGCACCACCCGCCTCGCAACGGGGGAAGAAGTTTCTAAGGGTTCTCTGCGCGTTGAAGCTTATGGCGGTGTGGACGAAACGAATTCCGCGATCGGCGTCGCGCGCTTGTATGTAAGCGGCGAGCTCGATGCGATACTCGCACGCGTGCAGAACGATCTCTTCGATCTCGGCGCCGATCTCGCGACGCCCGAACGCGACAAGCCACTTCCATTTGAAGCGTTGCGCATCACCGACGCGCAAGTCGATCGTCTTGAAACGGAAGCGGAGGCGCTCAATGAACGGCTCGAGCCGCTTACGTCATTTATTTTGCCAGGTGGTTTACCCGCCGCAGCGCATCTTCATCTCGCACGCGCCATAGCACGCCGCGCTGAACGTACGATTGCATTGCTAATGATGGAGGTGAACGAGAACGTTTCCCCCGCCGCTCTTAAATATCTGAATCGGTGCTCTGACCTGCTGTTCGTCGCAGCGCGTTTCGCGAACGATGCCGGTAAGGCAGACGTATTGTGGACACCCGGCGCAAACAGGCAATAGTGAAAAGGGCCCGCTTACGCGAGCCCCTATGTAGCCAAACGTTTTCAGAGTTGTTTAATTCTTGAAAGCGTCTTTAGCATCGCCAAGCGTTTTACGCGCTTCGCCTTTGACTTGATCGGCTTTGCCTTTGGCTTCCAAAGACGAATCCTTCGTCGCGCGGCCAACCGCTTCCTTCACGGAGCCAGTGGCTTTGTCGATCTCGCCTTTGATGTGTTCTTTATCCATGACGATCTCCTTCAGTCTATCGGAAAGAAAACGCCGTCTCGTGATGAATGTTCCTCGCCATTACACTTTGGGCGCCATGTATTCTCCTGAAACGTGTGCAAAGATTTTCACTACGTTAACGCCAGCCAGGGTACACGCGGCTGCGCATAACGCGCCGCAGGCGAGCAATCGCGGAATGCAATCGGCGCAAAAAAGAAATTGCTTGCAGTTCTTGCATTGCGGCGGCGGAGTGGCGAACAATGCTGCAACTGCGTACAAAGCAGGCTCAGGGAGCAACGAGTGGCCGACATTAGCCAAGACAATGCGGAATCCTCGGATGCGCCCATCGTCATCAAGAAGTACGCGAACCGGCGGCTCTACAACACCGCCACCAGCGCCTATGTGACCCTCGAGCATCTATCCGAAATGGTGCGCGACAATGTCGATTTCGTCGTCCAGGACGCGAAAACCGGTGAAGACATCACCCGCTCCGTTTTGGCCCAGATCATCTTTGATCAAGAGAACAAAGGCCAAAGCGTATTGCCGGTTTCGTTTCTCCGCCGGCTCATCCGCTTCTACGGCGACAGCATGCAGGGCTTTTTGCCCGCCTATCTCGACCTGAGCATGGAAACCTTCGCCAAGAGCCAGGATCAGATGCGCGATCAGGTCTCCAAAGCGTTTGGCGGACGCCTGCCATTGGGCGTTTTCGAAGAAACGGCCAAGCAAAACATGGCGTTGTTTCAACAAGCCATGCGGATGTGGGCGCCCTTCGCGATCCCGCCTGTCGCCAAATCTGACGAGGCTGCCGAAGCGCCCGCGCCTTCTGAAGACAACCTCAACGACCTCAAGCGCCAGATGGAGCTGATGCAAAAGCAGCTTGATCAGCTCACCAAAGGCCGCAAGCCCTAACGCTAACCTTAACGGCGATTATCCAACTGGCATGGGCCTTGCGCTGCGCCAGTTATGGAAACCGGCAGGCGCATCTCTGACTGGCTCGTTGAAGAACCCCACGAGGGTTCAGATCAACGCGTCTATGAGCGCCGAGCACAGGATCGCCGCACTGGCGATCGCCGCGCTCCCAAACGCCCGATCGATACGCTCTTTGCCGCTTTGCTGCTCAATCAGCTGAAGCCTGCCGCTGAACCGCCGCATAAACCTTACGCTGACGCCAACCGTATCCGCTGCGGCGTGATCGGCGATTACCGGGTTTAGAGCAATGCTAGCCAACTTCCGCTTCGACCGCGCAATCGACTTCACAATCGCGCTGCTGCTGACGCTGTGGTGTTTCTGAGCGAGGCGCGTTAACGCCCGCCGTCAAACTCCACATCACGTCTTGCAGAGACAATCGTGACGACGACGCCCGCCAACACGTCCAACAAGCTCATGATCATGATCAGGAAGAACGGCGTCGTCGCGAATGCTGGGTGAAGCAGGAATTCCACCAGGCAGATGATGAACACCAGCATCGACAGCGCGTGATTGAAGATCGCGCTCGTGCCTGTCGATGTGCTCTTCAGCAATTCCACGAATAGCAAAACAAGCGCGATGAGGACGAGCATGTCCCCGCTCGTCACGACCCAATGTACGGTTTGCAAAACACCTGCAACCCCCGGCTCTTGCGACGCCATCGGCACCGAGAACCACTCGTTCGCGAGATTGGCGCGCACGTCGCGGCCGGTTGTCCCCGCAACCGTCGAGCCGAATGCCAGAATATTGTAGATCAGCACCGGAATTAGGATCAGCGGGAAAACGTTGAAAATCGCGCCCATGCTATTGCCCCCTCTAGGTTCGCCACGCTGATGATTTTGCGCCGCGCGCCGCAAGGCCAAATGCTCAGCCGTCCCCATGCGATCGCGGTCCGCCATCAGAACTCATCCGTTCCAACCGGGCTCCGCGCCCGGCTTCTCAACCACATAACCCCGAACAGGTCAGTCGCGTTCGCGGCCAGCCGCCCAAGATTTGTGTATTTAGAGCGACCAGCACCCCTTGGTCGATGGTTCACATCCAAAAACTCGACCAAATACCCCTCCCGCATCATCAGGGCGGGCATATAGCGGTGCATGTGATCGAAATACGGGAGGCGCAGAAACGCTTCCCGTTTGAATACTTTGACGCCCGAGCCACTGTCGTCGGCCCCGTCCTTGAGCAACGATTTGCGGATCGCATTCGCGAGCCACGAGCTGATGCGCTTGCCCCAATTGTCCTGCCGTTTCGCCCGGCGCCCGCCGACCATGCCTAGATCGGCCGGCGCATCGTGGCGCGTGAGCTTGGCGAGGAGACGGGGAAGATCTGCTGGATCATTCTGACCGTCGCCGTCCAGCGTGCCGATCACGGCGGCCTTGGCTGCAAGAACGCCCGTGCGCACCGCACGGCTTTGGCCTGAATTTTTACGGTGCCCGACCACCCGCAAAGCCGGCAGCTCGCTTTTTACCGACGCAAGTTCAGCGCGGGTGTCGTCCCGGCTGGCGTCATCGACGAAGATCATTTCGTAGGAACGCCCATCGAGTACGGAGGCGATCTCGCGCGCCAGGGCTGCGGCATTGCCTGCCTCATTGTGAACCGGGACGACGACGCTGAATTCAATAGTTTCCGGCACTGAGAGCTTTCCGCGACAGGGCCCGCCCTCTTAGTCGGTCACGCGGCGCGGCGCTAGCGCCCGCTATTTCCGCGGCGGGGGACGCCCGCCAATAAAGCTGCGTAGGCCAAGTAGCAGCGCGAGCGCCGGGCGCGCGATCAGCGCAAAGGCGCGTTGGCCTGGAGTCTTGGCGGATTTTGCGGCAAAGCGGGCAAGGCCCTGCGCTTCGCGCTTTCCAGGCCGGCGGCCGCCCGCGAACTGAACACCGCTCGCCGCGGGCTGAAACAGCACGACACCGCCCGCGTCACCGGCGCGGCGGCAGATATCGAGATCGGCCGCATCGGTGGCGAACCCCTCATCGAAGCCGCCAAGCTCATGAAAATCCTTGGCCGGCGCGAGCATGAACGCGCCGCTTACGGCGGCGACCGCCAAAGGCTCACCGGGCGTTTTCTTATTTGAGCGTCGCCGGCGAGGGCCGCGCCCCTGCAGATCGAGTGCGACGGCGAGCGATGACCAAGCCGTGAGCGCGCCGCGCCGCGCGCCGCGCCGCTCGCGCCCGTTCGTGTCCGTGAGCCGTCCGCCGACAAGCCAGGGAGAGCGCACGCCTCCGCCTGCCGCGACCATCCGCTCCGCGGCGCCACGCTGCAGCACGACATGGGGATCGATGAACATGAGCCAGCGCCCGCGTGCGCGTCCTGCGCCCACATTGAGCGCCTCCGCGATCCCTAATTCCCGCTTCGGTTTGATAAGAGCGATGTCGCGCCGGTCAGCCTGCAGGGCGCGCAGCGCTGAACTGACCTGCGCCGGATTGCCATTGTCCACGATGATAAGCTCATCGATCCAAGGCTCGGCGAGCGCGCTGCGTAAGCACAGCTCCAAAGTCTGGCCGGTATGGCGCGTCACCACGACGGCTGACACGCGCGGCGCAAGATCGGCGGCTGTCGAACGTTCTCTGGATGGGTTCTGGTCCACCCTCTTCCTCCGGGAACGCCGCAGGCGCGGCGAGTCTCAATATTGTCCTTCACGCGACGCGGCGTCTAGCAAAACGCTGCGGCGCCATTTCGGATTATTTGAGGCTGACTGAGTTTTCAGCGCTACGCCCGCGCCAAATCCGGCGGCAATGCTTCTTGAGAAAGCTGCGCGATCGCATCGTCGAGCGCCAGCACCGTCTGCGCGTCGCCGCCAAGGCGCCGCAACGCAACCTTGCCCTCCTCCGCTTCCTTGCGCCCGACCACGGCGATCACCGGAATTTTCGCGAGGGAGTGCTCCCGGATTTTGTAGCCAACCTTTTCGTTCCGCTTATCCATCTCGACACGCAGACCCGCACGCCGGAAGGTGGCGGCGACCTCATCGGCGTAACCGTTCGCGTCGGACGTGATCGTCGCCACGACGATTTGCGATGGCGCCAGCCATAGCGGGAATGCGCCAGCGTAGTGTTCGATCAGAACGCCTATAAAGCGCTCGATCGAGCCGCAGATCGCGCGGTGCAGCATCACAGGCCGATGCTTCTGCCCATCCTCACCGACATATTCCGCATCGAGCCGGTCAGGCAGAACGTAGTCGAGTTGGATCGTGCCGCATGTCCACGTCCGTCCGATCGCATCGCGCAATTGGAAATCGAGTTTCGGCGCATAGAATGCGCCGTCGCCTTCGGCGATCTTCGGTTCGACGCCAGCTTTACGG
>JBEVOS010000130.1:0-11263 GCA_040507435.1 Caulobacterales bacterium
ATTTCGTCAGCGGTTGTGATGATCCGCGAGGAAGCTGAGTAGGCGCGCTGCGTCGTGATAAGGTTCGTGAATTCTGCGGCGAGATCCACATTGGAAGCTTCCAGCGCGCCAGCCTGAATGCGGCCCGCGCCGCCAGCATTCGCAGAGTTGATGTTGTAAAGGCCGGACGCCAGTGTTGTGCTGAATGAGCCGCCTGCAGATGCTTGCAAGCCATTCGGATTGAGGAATGTGGCGAGCGGAATTTGATACAGCGCGCGTGATCGGCCATTCGAGAATTGCGCCGTCAGAAACCCATCCCCCTCAAGCGAAAGGCCAACGAGATCGCCTGGCGGCACGCCGTCCGCCGTCACGCTCGTAATGCCGAATGAGTTGGCGTTCTGTTTGAGCCCGCTGGTGAGATCAAGCGTCACGGCCTGATCCGCAGCGCCTGTTGCAGCGGCCCAATCGATTGTGAATGCGGATGAAATGCCGCCCGATACTGTATTTACAGTGCCGTCTGTATTGAAGTTCACGCTGCCGCTCGCCAACAAGCCGCCGGCGTTGGCTGGGGCATTCGACGCAGGACGTGCGTAGACCTCAACGGACCAGGTGTTCGGCGCTGTTTTGAGGAAGCCGAACGCGATCGTGCGTGGTGCGCCCAGGCTATCGAACACTTCGAGTGAGCTTTCGAAATGCGGTGTAATCGTGCCGGTGGCGAGGTCGCCCGCGTCATACGTGCCTTGTGTCAAGGGATCGTACGATGCTTGGCCTGAGTTTAGGTTGGCGTTGATCCCGACATTCTCGGTGGCTTCTGCGAGACCGCCGACGCCCGCGACGTTGATTGGTTCAATCGCGGAGAGTGATGTGGGTGAAGAGGCGACGCTCCCATCGGAGCTGACGGGCCATGCTTGCAGATAGAAGCCTTGCGCGTTGACCATGTTGCCCGCGGCGTCGATCGTGAACGAGCCGGCGCGCGTGAACAGCACGTTGCCGCCATCCGTCAATTGGCCCGCGCTGGGCGAAACGATGAAGAAGCCGTCGCCGGAGATCGCGAAATCCGTTGTCGAGCGCGATTGCTCGAGCGAGCCTTGCAACGTGACGTTCGAGCGCGTTTTAGGAAGAACGCCGCCCGCGTTGTAGGTTGTGTTCGAGTTTTGTGCGTTGACGAGCGCGCTGAAATCAACAGAACCGCGCTTATAACCGACGGTGTTTACGTTGGCGATGTTGTCGGAAATGACGGCCATCGCGCTGGAGTTAGCGGACAAGCCGGAGACGCCCGCGCGAAGGGCGGTGTAGATAGACATAAATGTGCTCCTTCGCGGGCTCGCGCCCGGTAGATGTTTTGCGAAAGGAGCGCTTCTGCGCGGAAGCCGCTGAATTCTTTCAGCGGATCAATAGGACTAGTTGTTCAATATGGCACGAACAGTTGAAAATTCGTGCGTGCCGGAGTTCGTCAGCACTTTCGGGCTGGACGATGCGAAATCGACGCCAATAATCGTCTCGCGCGTGGAGATATCGGCGCTGATCTTTTCGCCGGCTGAATCTTTGGCGGTGATAACGAGTTGATACAGTCCGTCTGGTTGGGCGACGCCTTGGCTGTTGCGGCCATCCCACGACACTAAGTGCGAGCCTGCACCTAAATCCCCGGTTTTGGTGAGAACAGTTCGTCCAGTTGCATCGCGAATTTCAACGGTCACAGTGCTTGCGGTTTCAGGCAACGAATAAGACCAAACCGCTGCGTCGTCTGACAGCAAGGATTTGTCGCTCGCGATGACGGCGTCATTCCCGAGATAGGATAGGGCAGACCCAGCGGCCGCCGCTTTGCTTTGGTCGATCATGGATTCGAGACGCTCATTCGTCGCGATTTGCTGTTCGACTTGGCTGAATTGAACAAGCTGCTGCGTGAATTGGTTCGAATCCATTGGCGAGAGCGGGTCTTGGTTTTGCAATTGCGCCGTGAGCAATGTCAGGAACGTGTCAAAGTTTTCGGCAAGCGAAGCGCGCGACAGAGCATTGCCGGATTGCGCGGTGTTGGTCGTGTTGATTGTATCGACGGCCATATTCAAATCCTACGCAACAAGATCGACACGAACGCCGCGCCAGTGTTCAAGACCTATGGGGCGCGCAGCGCGAGCCGGCATTGCCTCTTCCGTTTCATTTGAGCTGATGCGCTGTAGAGCGGGCGCTTCCGCACGATCGGCTGCGCCTTCGCGCGACTGGTTTTGCGACAGATCAAAGGAAAGCCCGTTCTCCGAGAGATCAAGGCCTGCGCTTTGCAACGACGATTCAATTTCACGCGCCGCGCGCGCCAAATCAGAGAGAGCTTGCGGCGAATCCGCCGTAATCAGCGCCGTGACTTTGTGATCCTTGCTTACTTCGATCTTCACATCGACGCGTCCAAGCTCCGGCGGATCTAGCCGCAGTTCGAATTGTGTTCCGCCGCCCGTGTGGCGACGCACGATTTCGCGGGTGACTTGGTTTGCCGCGCTCGCGACGTTATGGGATGTTTCTTTTGCGCTGACGTCGCTTGATGCGGACGTTGCGTTGTTTTCGCCTGGTATCTGCGAACCCAGTTGGCTTGACGCGTCTAGCTGAGGCGTCGCGCGGGCGGCGGCGGAGTCACCCCCTGCGGCGGCTTGTTTGCTCTGAACGTTGCTGGACGATTTCGTTGGCGCTGCCGCCACATTGTTTGCGGGCGTGGGCGCGGCTTGTTGTACGCCAGCTTCCGCAATCTGTGTTGGTTGCGGCATTAAGCTCGCTTTCGACGCCGCTTGGTTCGGTGCGAGCGCAAGCTGCTTTATTTCCGTCGCTAAATTTGCAGTTTGTTCGCTGAAATTTTTGAGCGCTTCAAGCGCTGCAGCGGCCTCTGCCGTTGAGGGCTGCGCCGACGTATTGGCGCCTGGCATGACTGTGGTGGGCGTCTGTGCATTGCCATCTTGCTGCGATTGCATTGGCGATGCCGGCTTTGCATCGGTCTGCGGGCTCGATGCATTTTGTTGCGCAGGCCCTGGCGATTGCGGCGCAGGCGCGGGTATTTGCGGCTCATGTGGAGGGGGCGGTGCGGGTTCCGCTCTTGGCGCGCCAACGGCCAGCAATTCAGAAGGTGACGCCGCGCTGTCGCTCATGGGCTGAGCAATCGGAGCTTGGTTGAGAACCGGGACAGCTGTTTGAGGAGCGATCACTGCGACGCTCGCAACAGCGATCGCGGATTGATCACTGCAAGGAGCTGGCGCGGCCAGTTTCGGCGCAGAAATTGCGACTTGCGGCGCTGCTGCGCCTGCACCGTCCTCGGCAACGATTATCTGCAAAGCGATCGGCGATTGGATCGCATTGCTCTGCGCCGTTTGCGTATTTGAGGTTGCCGCGCGCTCATTGCGCTTTTGTGCGTTTGCATCCGAATGCTGGCGCCCTTTTTCATCGCCGCCGCGATTGAACGCCTGAGCATTTGGTTGCTCATCGGTACGCTGCGTTTCTTGCGGCGCTTCGTTTTCGAATATTTGATTTTCGGAGCTTTGCGCTGAGAGATGATCGTCAAAGCTTGGCGCATTCGTATCTTGCGCTGTGGGCGACGAATTGCGAGGCGCAGGCGCGCTTGCAAAAACATCCGGCATAAATTCCGCGGCCATCGCCATATTTCGCGTTCGCTCCAAGTTCGAAGCGCTTCGCAAAGCTTGGGCCAAGATCGTAACCATAACAAAAGCTAGAAAAAACAAGTGATTGAATCTGTGCGTTATTGTGCAAGGCGCTCATCGCGGCAAACGGCGCCGGGCGCCGTCGGCAAGATTTGCCGGGCTAAAGAGCCGAGATTGCAAGCGATGTGGCGCGTGTTCGCGATCGTCTAAGCGCCGCGTTTCGGTTGGCCCCAGCTTTGCGAACGTAGTTGACGCGGCCATCGTCTCGCGCCGCACGCCGATCCCGGTGAAAACGGAGAAAAGTGTTTTGTTGCAACGTTTTATGCGGCTTTTGAAAGAGCATGCGTTGCGCGTTGCATCGGTTCGCGCCCGGCAAAATTTGCCGCACGCCCGGCGCCTTCTGCCGCCTAACGCCGCCGCTGGAGCGCGCGCATGTCGATAAGTTCGATCATCAGCACCGGGCTTTCAGCGCTTCAGTCAAGCCAAGCGGGCATGAAGGTCAGTTCGCAAAATATCGCGAACGCAAACACCGCCGGCTATGTGCGTACAGAGATAAACTACGCGCCGCTGACGCAATATGGCGGAGGCGCCGGTGTCGAAGTGTCGTCAATCCGGCGCGCGGCTGACAAATTTCTAGCGACTGCCGCATTCATTGCGGAAGCGAATTCCGGCGCGGCGACTGCACGATCAAGTTTGCTGGCCCGCGCGCAAAACTATTTCGGCGATCCGACGTCTTCTTCGTCGATGTTTGCTTCAATCGATCAGATATGGACGTCCATAACGGATTTGCAGGTGGATCCGTCGTCCTCGCTCGCGCGCGATCAGGTTGTCAGCGCTATCGAAACGGCTTTCGCCACGATCAGTCAGACGGCGAGTTCGTTGCAATCACTGATCGCGGAGGCGGATGAGCGTATTGGGAATACTGTGAATGAGATGCAAAGTCTCGTTGACAGGATTTCCGATCTCAACAACGAAATTCAACTCACGAAGCGCGCTGGCGCCGATGCGACCGGGGTTGAAAACACACAATCTGCGCTCATCGATCAATTGGCGAAGCTGGTCGATCTCCGAGTCGAAGCGAAGCCAGATGGCGGTGTCTTCGTGCGAACGAGCGGGGGCGCATTACTTGTCGGCGCTTCGCCCGCGCAGCTCGATTATACGCCGAATGGCGCATCGTTCGCCTCGCATGGCGTGATCGAATTCAATACTGAGCTTGGCACGAATTCCAATCTGGAGCCCTATATTCTTGGCGGGCAATTATCTGGGTTGCTGAAAGCGCGTGATCAGGATTTGCCGGCGCTCGCCGAGGCTCTGGGCGGATATTCAGCTGCGCTCGCAGATCAACTCAATAGGGTGCACAACGAAAATTCGTCTAGCCCGGCGGTCAGCGAGATGGTTGGCCGCCAGACTGGCTTGCTCAGTTCGGACGCGCTGAGCTTCACAGGCAACGCTACGCTGGGCATCACGGATTCATCCGGCAATCTGGCAAAAAAGCTTCAGATAGATTTCGACGCGGGAACGATCGTGACGGAATATCCGGCTGGCGCTTTCACGACGACAAATTTCACCAACGGCGTTGGCGCCTTCGCGACCGCGCTCGATACGGCGATGGGTATCGGCGTTCCCGCAGGCAATGCGAGCTTCAGCGGCGGGAAACTGTCTCTCGATGTCGGCAGCGGCGGCGGGCTTGTCGTGCAGCAGGACAGCGCCGATCCAAGCGCGCGCGCTGGCCGGGGCTTTGCGCATTTCTTTGGGCTTAATGATCTTGTCTCGCGGCCAACGCCGACTTTCTTTGAAGCGGGCGTTTCCGGCGGTGATTTGAACGGCCTGACGGCTGGCGGACAATTATCTTTTCTTGTGAAGGATTCGAGCGGACGTATCGCTGCTGAGCGAACCGTTACGATCACACCCGCGCTCGCCGCGGGTACGTGGAACGATCTTGTCAGTGCGCTTAACACCAACGGGACAGGGCTTGGCGAGTTCGCGACGTTTTCGATCAATTCCGACGGCAGGATGGTGGTGGCGCCGCGCAGCGGCTTCACAACACAATTCACGGATGATTCCACACAACGCGGCTCAACGGGCGTTTCCGTTTCCAGTCTTTTCGGCTTGGCGCCGGCGGCGACGGCAGGGCGCGCATCGGAAACCAGCGTTGCTTCCGCGATCAGTTCCGATCCAGGCCGGTTGGCGGTGGCGCGGCCTGATCTCACGTCAGCGGTTGGCGCGCGCATTGTTGAGCTTGGCGACAATCGCGGGGCAGCCGCGCTTGCCGCAGCGCGCGATACGACGCGCGATTTTCCCGCTGCTGGCGCGTTGTCGGCGCAATCAACGACGCTTGCGCTTTACGCATCACGGCTCGGCGGCGCGGCTGGCCGGATGGCGAGTGAAGCCGATCATATGGCGACGGGCGCCGCGGCGGTTGCGGCGGCTGCGACAGACCGGCGTTCGCAGGTGGAGAGTGTGACGGTCGATGAAGAATTGCTGCGAATGACCACTTATCAGAACTCTTACGCTGCTGCTGCGCGTATCATTCAAGCAGCGAACGACATGTTTGATATTCTCTTCTCGATTGGCTCGAGGGCATAATGGCGCTCACGCTTAATACGCTTCGCTTTAATACGCAGGCGCAGCTCGATGTCGGGCGCATCATGCGCGAGTTGACGGACTTGCAGCGTCAGGTCGCCTCGGCGGTCAAATCCAATGAATTGGCAGGTTATGGCGTCGGCGCGAGCCGTTTGCTGAATACGCAGTCACTTGTCGGCGTCACGGACGCACGCGCGAATGCGGCGAGCCAGTTGCAAAGCCGATTTGGCGTGCAGGCGAGCGCGCTTGGGCAAGCATCATCGTCGGCTTTCAATCTTTCGCAAGCGATCAGCGACGCCATCGCCGGCGATAACGTCAACGCACTCGGCACCGAGTTGACGATCAATTTTGCCGCTGCGGTAAGCGCACTCAATGAAACTTGGAATGGGCAGCCCTTGTTTGCGGGAGAGCGGCTTACGGGCTCGCCGGTGAAAATCGGTTCTCTCGCCGAATTGGTTGCGGCGACTGGCCCGGATGACATTTTCGATGAAGCCGAGCGCGCGCAAACGATCGACCTTGGGCCTGGCGCGCGCCTGACGCTCGCCGACAAGGCTTCAGACCTTTCGTATGATTTGTTCAATACGATGCGCGATTTCAAACTGATCATCGACGGTTGGGGATCATCGCCGCCAACATCTCTTTCTCAAGCGCAGAAGGATGAGCTTCAGGCGATCGGAAAGCGGCTCGACGCCTCACGGGTTACGCTCACGGCGGCCGAGGGAAGCACGGGACAGCTGGAAACCCGCATCGTTGCCGAGCGAACGCGTTTGCAGAGCCGGTCTACCTTACTCCAGAAAGAGGTCGGCGAACTTTCGGACGCCGATCCGGCGCAATTGTCGATCCAGATCAGCACGCTGCTTTCGCAGTATCAGGCGACGGCCAAAACCTTCGCCGATATCGCGAATTTGTCTTTGCTCGACTATCTCTGAGCGTCTGCATTGGCTTTCCCGTCACCGGCTACTAAATAGCCGTTGATCGCTCCGGACCTTGAATCCGGGGGGAGGAGATTTATGCCAGACGCCATTCAAACCGCGCCCGCGCGCGGCGTTTCCCTCAATTCGCTTGGCTTTGCAAAACCGCCGTCGCAAACGCGCGTCGTCGCGGCAATGTCGGGCGGTGTTGATTCCTCCGTGGTTGCGGCGCTGCTGGCTGAAGAAGGTTATGACGTCATTGGCGTGACGCTGCAGCTATACGATCACGGCGCGGCGGTGAAGAAAGCTGGCGCGTGCTGCGCCGGGCAAGACATTCACGATGCGCGGCGCGTAGCGGATGGGCTCGGCATTCCGCATTACGTGCTCGACTATGAAAGCCGCTTTCGTGAGAAAGTGATGGAGGATTTCGCCGATACGTATCTGGCGGGCTTCACGCCGATTCCATGCGTGCGTTGCAATCAGACCGTAAAGTTCGCGGATCTTTTGACGCTCGCGAAGGAGCTGGATGCGGATTGTTTGGCGACGGGCCATTATGTGCGCCGCGTTGATGGCGATGCTGGCGGGGAAATGCATCGCGCCGCTGATCCCGCGCGCGATCAATCCTATTTCTTGTTTGCGACGACGCGCGCGCAACTCGATTTCTTGCGCTTTCCGCTCGGAGGAATGGAGAAACCGGCTGTGCGCGCTTTAGCGGATCGCTTTGGTCTTAAGGTTGCGGCCAAGCCGGACAGCCAAGACATCTGCTTCGTGCCGAGCGGCAAATATCAAAGCGTGGTCGAAAAACTCCGGCCCGGCGCGCGTGCCGCGGGCGAGATCGTGCATGTCGATGGAAGCGTGCTGGGGCATCATGACGGCGTCATCAATTTTACGGTCGGGCAAAGACGCGGCCTTGGCGTCGCTGCCGGCGCGCCGCTGTTTGTCGTGAAGCTCGATGCGCAAACGAACCGCGTGATGGTTGGACCGCGAGACGCGCTGGCGGTAACGGAGATCGTGCTTTCCGAAGTGAATTGGATCGGGGAAGCAAATCCGCTGGATGGGCGCCGGGTGCTTGCGCGCGTACGTTCTACGCGGGAGCCAGTGCCGGCGCGGCTCGTCATATCGAATGCGGGCTGGCGCGTTGCGCTCGATGCTCCGGAAGAGGGCGTCGCGCCGGGGCAAGCCTGCGTCTTCTATGAGCCGGGCGGCAGCCGTGTTCTTGGCGGCGGCTGGATTGCAGCGACTGCTTGATCATCGTTAGATGATTTCGGGAGGATGGGTCGCAATGCAGCCGCTCAACGCGGAGGAGATCGAGCAGCGCGCGCAGGAGATTTTCGCGCGTTCGCGGCAACCACGCCGTCGTGCGCGATTGCGCGTTGCTGCGCCATTTCGGCAATCCTCAAAGGAGATGATCTTAACGCAAGCCGGCGAGATTGCCGTGTGGCGAGCTGGCGACGGGCCGGCGGTTATGCTCGTTCATGGCTGGGAAGACGATCACACGCTGTGGTCTCCGCTGGTCGAAAAATTACTCGGCGCTGGCTTTTCGGTCATTGCGTTTGATCTTCCCGGGCACGGCCATTCGAGCGGCGGCGGCATTGGCGTTGTTCCTGCAAAGCTTGCGCTGCACGGCGTTGCGCGCCATTGCGGGCCTATATTCGCGATTGCTGGCCATTCACTTGGCGCATCTGCGACGCTGTCGGCTTTGTCGGAAGGCGTCCGCGCTGACAAAGCCGTTATCATTGCGCCGCCGACGCCAAGCGCACCTCAAAACCGCAGTACGCGCCGTAAAGCGGAGCTTGCTGAACGCGCGCCTGAGTTGGATGATCCTGTTGCAAAACGCGTCGCTGAGCTCACGCGCGCGACGGGCGCGGGCAATCCATTTTACAATGACCCGATCCAACAAGCCGCGCACCTCACGCAAAGCGCGTTGTTCATTCACTGCGCCGACGATCACATTTATGCGCCAAGCGCTTCACATGCGATCGCCGCGGCGTGGCGGGGAAAAACCGACGTCTATGTCACATCTGGGTTTGGGCACCGGCAAGTTGCGCGCGATTCCGGCGTCATCAACCGCATCGTAGATTTTTTGAAAGAAGAAGAATGAGCGAAGAGATCGATAAGAAAGCGGCGGAATGGTTGAACCGCACGATGGGCGTGCGGCGGCGTGTATCGCCACGCATTGCGGAAGCGTTCCGCGATGCGGATGATATCGTCGTTGATACGCCCGTTGGGCGTGTTCAAGCATGGCGACTTGGCGAAGGGCCTGCCGTGATGTTGGTGCATGGCTGGGAGGATGATCACGCGCTTTGGGGGCCGTTGATCGGCGCGTTTCAGCAAATGGGCCGCGCCGTCATCGCGCTTGATCTGCCCGGGCATGGCGTCACCGAATCGGAAGATTCAACGCAGGAAGGCGGTATGCTCGCCGTGCAAGCCGTCGCCAAAGAGCTTGGGCCGATCGACGCAATCGTGGGGCATTCGTTTGGTTGCGCTGTGACGGGGATGGCGCTTGCAAATGGTTTAGATGCGGAGCGCGCAGTTTTTATCGCAGCGCCAATCAATAGCCGCGTTGAGCCAAAAGGCCGAACAGATGAAGAGCGTGCGGTTTTCGAGCGCGCGATGCAGATGTATGAGGAGCGGTTCGGGCGAAAGCTCGGCGGCCGGTTTGATTTTGTGAGCGTTGCGCCGACGATGACGGCGAAAGCGCTGTTCGTGCATTCGGTGGATGACGATCAATGCCCGGTTGGCCCGGTGCAGGATGTCGTGGAGCTCTGGCCCGGCGCAGAGATTCTCCTGGCGGATGGGCTCGGGCATCGTTTGATTGCGCAAGACGCGGACGTTCTCACGCAGATCGTCGAGTTTGTTGAGGGTTTTCCGCCGCGCTGAGGAGGCGCCGCTATACCTTCTCGAAATAGCGTTTATATGGATTTAGGACGCGCCTTTCGGCGCAGATATTCGAGACCGGAAGGTGGAAATTATGGCTGAAGACGTCGTCATCGTCGGCATGGCGCGCACGCCGATGGGCGGGCTTTTGGGTGAGCTTGCTTCGGTGAAGGCGCATGAACTTGGCGCCGTGGCGATCAAGGCGGCGGTCGCGGAGTCCGGCATTTCGGGCGACAGCATCGATCAAGCGCTGATGGGCAATTGCCTCATGGCGGGCCAAGGCCAAGCGCCTGCGCGTCAGGCCGTGCTCGGCGCGGGTTTGCCGAAGAGCGTGCAAGCGACGACGCTGTCGAAAATGTGCGGGTCTGGCCTCATGGCGGTCGCGCAGGCGCGCCAAGCTATCATCACGGGCGACAGCGATATCGTCATTGCGGGCGGCATGGAGAGCATGACGAACGCGCCCTACATTCTGCCCCGCTATCGCACCGGCAATAAATACGGCAGCACGGATAAAATTCTCGATCACATGGCGGCTGATGGTCTTGAAGACGCGTATGAAGGCCAGCCGATGGGCGTCTACGCGGACCGCACGGCGAAAGAATATCAGTTCAGCCGAGAAGCGCAGGATGCGTATGCGCTCGAAACGTTGGCGCGCGCGCAAGCCGCCACGAAAGAGGGCCGCTTCAAGCGTGAGATCGCCGCTGTCGCGGTGAAGAATGGCGTCGTCGATACGGATGAATTGCCGCGCAACGCCAAGCCGGAAAAGATTCCGAATTTGAAGCCGGCGTTCACGAAGGACGGCACGGTGACGGCGGCGAATGCATCGGCAATTTCCGATGGCGCCGCGGCGCTCGTTTTGGCAGGCGCGGCCGCTGCACAGAAGCATGGCGCAAAGCCGCTGGCGCGCATCGTTTCGCAAGCCGCCCATGCACATGAGCCTTCGCTCTTCACCACGGCGCCTGTGCCCGCGATTCACAAGGCGCTGTCGCGCGCTGGCTGGTCGAAAGATGATGTCGAGCTTTGGGAAATCAACGAAGCGTTTGCGATCGTGCCGATGATTGCGATGAAAGAGCTTGGCATTTCGCATGACAAGCTGAACGTGAATGGCGGCGCGTGCGCGCTTGGCCATCCGATCGGCGCGTCAGGCGCGCGTGTGCTCATCACGCTCATCGCGGCGCTCGAAGCAGCCGGCAAGAAACGCGGCGTCGCCGCGCTCTGCATCGGCGGCGGCGAAGGCATCGCGATGTGCGTTGAGCGGATGTGATTGGCGCTTGTGATCCT
>JBEVOS010000150.1:0-3343 GCA_040507435.1 Caulobacterales bacterium
CGTTTGGCGGCGGCTGAAGCCTGCGCAATATTCAGAACACGGAAATTGAAGAAAGGCGGGGTTGCGCCGATCGTGGCCTTCACGCCGGCGGAGCCCGCGACCTGTTTTGCGTCAAGGCTTTCCAGCGTCAGCAGATAGCGTTCTTCGCCCGGCGCCGCCACATCGCGCGCAAAGCTCTTTTCTGATTTTTGCAGCATCGCCTGCAACGCATCGTCGCCGACTTGGAAGCTTGTAAAACCCGGGCCTGCGAGACCGCGCAATTCTTTGAAGCCATCGAGATCGCTCGCCCCGGCAGCGCGGACGATAAAGTCCGGCATTGTTTTCATGACCGCAACCCGCGCGCGTCAAACACGCCGCTCTCAAATCCCGCGAGCAAGATCAACGAGAGCTTGGCGCGCTCGGCAAAGCTATCGGCTAACGCAAATTCGCGATCTGTATGGATATCGCCGCCGCGCACGCCGAGCGTATCGATATTCCAGCATCCTGCGGCAGCGAGATTGTTGCCTTCGCAGACGCCGCCAGTCGGCGCGAAACTCAAATCAGCGCCGATCAATCTGCCCGCCGCCTGCGTCCATTCTATAAGGCGCTGCAATTGCGGCGAAAGCGGCTTCGGCGGACGCGTAAAGCCGCCATGGATATGCGCCTCTATTCCTGGACGCGCTGAAGCTTTTTCAGCAATCGCTGCGATCTTTTCTTCAATCCATTGACGCGCTTCCGCATCGGGCGCGCGCACGTTGAACCGCACGATTGCGCGGTCCGGAACTTGATTGACCGGGCTTCCACCATCAATCGCGCCGACATTCAGCGTGGTTTCAGCGTGCTGGCCATTCAATGCAAGCAAGGCAAGCGCCGCTTCAGCCGCCGCCTCGATCGCGCTGCGTCCTTCATGAAATGCACGCCCCACATGTGCGGCGCGGCCTTTGATCGACAAACTGAAATTGCCCGAGCCTTTACGTGCGCTGACCATCGCGCCATCCGGCAAGGCAGGCTCATACGTCATGCCGACATGCGCGCGCGCGCCAAGCTCCGCAAGCAAAGGCGCAGAGCCCTGCGAGCCAATCTCTTCGTCAGGATTGATCAGCACCGTATAACCCACCCGCTTCTCGCCCGGGATCGCCTCGAACGCCTGCAGCGCGGCGAGCATCACCGACAAGCCGCCTTTCATGTCCGCGCAGCCTGGGCCGTGCAGAATGTTTCCATCGCGCTTCGGCGATTGGAATGCGTGCGCCGCAGGAAAGACGGTGTCGTAATGTCCCGTCAGCGCGATTTGAATGGGCGCTTCCGGGCGCACCGAAACACGCAAAGAATCACCATGCGCCGCAAACGTGACATCACCGCCCGGTTGGACGATTTCCGCGGGTGCGAGTTCGATGATTTCGAGTTTGCCGGGCAAGGTGGAGAATGCGTCCGCAAACACGTCGCGCATGCGCGATAGATTTTTCAGTTCGCGCGAGCCGGAATTGATCGCCGACCACGCCAATGTGCGCGCAATCATCGGCGCGGCGGCATTGTCGAGCGCTTCCATTGCCACGGACAGCGCGCTTCCGGGCGGTGCGAGCGCGTTTGGCGGTCCTTCGAGCAGTTCGGCCATGCTCTAGATGTGGTCCTCGTGCGCTTTGCTGTCCAGGCGCATGGTGAGCACAAAACGCGGGGGTTTTCCTAAATCTATCCGACCTAGTTTTTTCTCCCGCATAATCACCTCGTCCCTTGCACGGGAGGTTCGAGAGCTAGCCGGGCGTATCGATGCAAGGGGACAGACGAGCGTGAAAGGTGTTCGGAAGACTGGGCCGAGCGGTTGAGCGGAGTCCGGGACGAAGAACGCCGACTGCCTCTGGGGACGTGAAACCAGAGGGTCTAGGGCATGGCAGCTCTACGCGCCGGGTGCAGAATGGGCCTGGAGAGAACACCTCCTCACGACCTGCGGCATTCGTCCAATCGTCTGAACGGGGCGCGTGGAAGCGTCTTATCAGCTCGTCGCAAGGCGAGCATTACATCGGCGCCGAAACGCGCCCCGCCTCCCACCTTTGGGAGGCAAAACAAAAAGACGCCTCCCATCTTTGGGAGATACGGAAATCGGAGAATTCGTGAAAAACCGGGTCGGGCCGGCCTAAACGCATGTCCGCCACTTTGCAGTCATGCCGGGGCTCACGGAGCGAGAACCCGCAATGACTATGCGGTTTATCAACGCCTGATCTGAACAGGGGAACTCATGTTGCCAAAAACGAAACGGGCCCGGCTTGCGCCAGGCCCGTCCGTTATTCGCTTTGGCGGCTTGGTCAGATCAGCGGATGCTGATCGTGACGTTTGCCGCTGGCCCCGATCAGCGGAAGCTGATCGTGACGGCCGTACGGCGGTTGAGCGGCTCACGCACGCCGTCGCGCGTCGTTTGTGCGAGATCGGTCTCGCCGCGCGCTTCGGTCGTGATGCCAGTGCTTGGCAGGCCACGCGCAACGAGCGCGTCCTTGACCACCGAAGCGCGGCGCTCAGAAAGGCCCACGTTGTAGGCCGGCGAGCCAGACGTATCGGTGTGGCCGACAACCGTCACCGCGCCGAGATTGCAATTCGCGGCCCGCGCCACAGCTGCGTCGATGGTTTCGAGCGCGGCTTGGTTGAGGTTCGAACGATCCCATTCGAAGTAGACGACGAAGTCAGCTGCCGGGCAGGTCGCGACCGGCGGCGGGGGCGGCGGGGGCGGCGGGGGCGCTTCCACGACGGCCGGAGCCGGCGAGGAGAACTGCCAACGCAGACCAACCGTGGCCGCGTGATGCTCATAATCGACTGTGCCGTAATCCGTATCGATGAACGAACCTTGGGTGAAGGTGCTCGTCGTGTCGCTATCCGGCATGTTGAAATAGCGGTAGCCGATGTCGAGCGCGAGGTTCGGCGTCAGGCGGAACAGAACGCCGAGCATGCCTTGATAGGCAAAATCCGTCTGATCAATTTCAGCGCGCTCAGTTCCGTCCAGACTGCTCAGCGAACCTTCGATCTTGCCGACGCCGCCGCCGAATCCAATGTACGGCGAGAAGAAGCCCTGATCATTGAACTCATAAACCGCGTTGAACATCAACGCGATAACGTTGACGTCGCCGCCGGCATCATATGTGAGGCTTGGCGCAGTTTCCAAATCGTTCTGACGATAGGACAATTCGCTTTCGAGGCGCCAACCGCTGTTGTGGAAGCCGTAGCCGCCTGCAAAAGCGGCCATCCAATCGTCTTCCAGATTATATTCTTCGTCATCGCCTTCAACGGCGCCGTCGAAGCTGTAGCCGACATCGCCGCGCAGGTAATAACCATCCGTCGCGTGAGCGACGCCCGCACCGCCAGCCAACAGGGCTGCAAGCGC
>JBEVOS010000144.1:0-5399 GCA_040507435.1 Caulobacterales bacterium
GCGAGCGGCGTTGATCAGCGCTTGGCCCATCCGGCCTGCAGCGCCGGCGATGGCGAGGGAAAGTGGCATACTCATCCGATGTCAGCGCCTAAGCGGCGTTTGCTTCGCTTTCCGTATTCGCCTCGCTCGCGGGCGGGAGCAAGACATATCGGCGATAAAGGAACACGACGCCCGCCGTGGCTGCGAGCAGCATGGCGCCAAGCGCGATCTGTAAAAGCCCGGAAAACCCAGAGAGATCGAACAGCGCCGCTTTCGCCAGCGCCAGCAAAGCGACGGCGAGCGCAACGTGACGGAGCCAGCCGGCATTGCGCTCCATAGCCAGCAGCACGAGTGCGCCCGCAAAGCCCAGCCACCCGATCGAATACGCCCAACCCTCGCTTATGCTCACGCCGCCATCCGCCATCGCAGCGCCGTGAAAATTGCGCCGGAGTTCAAGCGTCACGTGCAACAGCGCCAGCATCAGCCCAACGCCGAGCGCGATGGCGGCGCGCATCGTCATCCCGCGTTGTTCCTGGAGGCGTCCATAAAACGCGAATGCGAATGCGGGCGCGAGATAAGCGAGCAGCAGAATATTGAAACCCGGCCATCCGGGCGCAGGCGCTGCCGCAACACCCCACCAGGGATTGAGCACAAGTGCGCCCGCGGCGAGCGCATAGATCGCCGCCGCGCCAAAGCACGCCGCTTCGATGGCGTAAATCACAAGCCGGGGTTTTGGCCCAAATCGCATCGACAACACCGTCGCAAGCGCCAGCCAAATCAGCGTATGCGCGCCAAGCTCAAGCAGGCGCACATCATCCGCCGCTGCGGCGAACCAGCGCCGGGTTTCGACGCTGAACGCCAGCGCCGCACAGATGAACGCGCAAGCGAACAACACATCAGTCGTAACAGCGCGCGCTGAACGCGCGTTGAATAACCGCGCCGCTGCATAGATCGAAAGCGCTGAGATTGCGAAGGTTACGCCGCGCGTTGCGGTGTTCACGTCCGAAAAACCCATCACCGTAACATGCACGAGTAGATACGTCGAAAGCGCCATTGCTGCCGCGCGCAGGCCAAGATTGTTGAATCGCGCATCGAGCCACGCAATCAGCGGAATGATCAGCGCTACCGCGATCGGCGGCCACGGCGCCGGAATGAGAAATCCCGCCGCCGCAGTCGCCGCCAGAACGGCGCTCATCAGAAAAATGGCCGCTCCGCGCGGCTGAGGTTTGCGCAATTGTGTAAAGGCGAGCAGGTCAAGCAGCAGAAATGCGCCCGCGCCGCAGGCCCAGATCCATGGCTCAGCGAACGCAGAAACGCGCGCTTGTGCGCCCACGATCAACGCAACGGGCGCGGCCCCCATCAACATTGCGCCAGTGATTGGTTGCGTCGGCAGCATCGCGCCGCCTGCAAATGCAAAGATCAGCGCGAGTACGGCCGCCGCGCCCAAAAGCGCCGCTGGAACGAGTCCGGCCTCAGGCCAGATGGCAAGCGCAATCGCCGCCACGATTGCTGCAAAAAGTGCGACAGGCGCAAAGCCGCGCCGGTATATGGACGCGATCGATGCGAATGCCGCGAGCGTGCCGACGCCAAACGCCGCCGCCATCGCAGAGGCGCCGCTGATGTAGAAATTGATCAGCGCTAACAATGTCGTGCTCGCGGAAACAAGCAATGCCACAGTGAGTGGCTCTCGATGGCGCATGTCCGCGATCGTCTGCGGGGCAGGAGTGCGCGCATCGCTCCAGCCGTAACCGAACCCAAGCGCCGCGAGGCCGGCAAAGAAAGCGCCAGCGCCTGCTGTTTCAAACGGCGGTAGCGGCGTCAAAGCGGAAACGGCGCCCCATGCAAGTGCGCCGGTGAACGCAAGCCACGCCCATAGCGGCTCATTGCGTTCATGCGCAAATGCGCCAGCGAATGCGGCAAGCGCAAACAGCATACCGTGACGAACATGTGCTGCGGCGCCTTCGTAGGGCGCAAGGAGTGGTGCGGCGAGCCCGATCGCAAGCGCCGTGAAAACCAGCCAAGAACGATGCTTTATCGCAAGGTGTAGTGCGCCGAGTGCAAGCGCGCCGCCGCACGTCAGCGCCGCGATTGGCGGCAAACCGCCGCGATCCGTGCGCGAAATCGCGATCGCGATCGCGATCAGCGCAAGGCCGAGCGAAACGAGAAGCGGCGCAGGTTCAAGGCTTTGCCTCCGGCGCCATTCCGCGCCGAAAATCGCGCCGCCGCCCGCGAGCCCAGCGATCAATGGCCCAGCAAGCGGGGAGATGAAATCCAATCGCGTGGCGATCAGTGCAACAAACGCAATGAGCGCTGCGCCGGCTGCGATGAAATCCGCACGCGGCGGTTCCGGAACTGCATTCGCGCGCGCGATCCGCGCTTCCACGCTGTCGTCATGTGTGAGCTCAAGAACAGGCTTGAGCGCGCGCGGCGGAAAATGCGGCGCAAGCGGAGGAGGGGGCGGCGGCTCCAAGATGACGCGCGCGGCTTCCGCTTGGATTGGATCGGGCGCAGCTGCCGCTTGCTGTGACTGCGGCGGCGCTTCGATGATCGGCGTTTCGGGCGTGCTGTCTTCGATTGGCGTGGCTTGAGGCGTCGCCTGCACCTGCAACGGCGTTTCGCCGAATGTCACCGCGGCCATCGTGCGTTCGAGCTTGTCGACGCGCACATAGGCTTCGAGCAGCGCATCGCGATGCTGCTCCGAGCGCCGCCACAGCACATAGAGCAGCGTGATGGCTGCGCCGACGCCAAAAGCGGCCAGCGCCGCCAGAATGATGATGATTGCGCCCAAGCTTTAGCCTCGCGCGCAAGATCGGCTTTGCGCGCGCGGGCGTCAATTGAGCGAAATTCAATGGAGAAAAACCGGGGAGTTTACCGCGCCAATATTACCGGGCCGGCCCGCTCTCCTCACGGGCGTCGAAAAACCGCTTCACGGTATCGAAAAAGCCCTGCGTTTGCGGGTGGGCGTCCTCGCCGCAGCCTTGGGCGAATTCTTCCAGCAGCTTGCGTTGTTTGGCGGAGAGATTGACCGGCGTCTCCACCACGATCTCCACGTGCAGGTCGCCACGATCACGCGCGCGCAGCGCAGTCATGCCTTTACCCTTGAGCCGGAATCGTCGCCCAGTCTGCGCGCCGGCAGGCACCTGAATTTTCGCGCGTTCGCCGTCAATGGTGGGAATTTCGACTTCCCCGCCCAGCGCGGCTTTCACCATTGGCACTGGCGCGCGGCAGTAAAGATCAGGGCCATCGCGCTCGAACAGTTGATGCGGCTTCACAGAGAGGAAAAGATAGAGATCGCCCGCCGACCCGCCGCGCACGCCGCCATCGCCTTCGCCGGCCAGCCGGATACGCGTGCCGTCTTCCACGCCCGGCGGAATCTTCACCGATAGCGTGCGCTGCTTCTCGACTTGCCCGCGCCCGCCGCAGGATTTGCAGGGCGTTTTGATCTGTTGGCCGCGTCCATGACAGGCAGGGCAGGTCCGCACTACGCGGAACATGCCATTGCCGCCTTGCACTTGGCCTTGCCCGCCGCATGTGCGGCAGGCTTCGAGCGGCGCGTTATTCTCAGAGCCCGAACCGCTGCACGGCTCGCACGCCACCGCACGCGGCAGCGTGATTTCGCGCTCGAGCCCGCGGAATGCGTCTTCAAGCTTGATCTCGATATCGAAGCGCATGTCGCTGCCGCGCTCGGGCCCATTGCGGGGCCCGCGCCGCGAACGACCGAAAACATCATCGCCGCCGCCGCCGAACATCTCATTGAAGATGTCAGCAAAATCCGCAAACCCCTGCTGACCGCCTCGTCCGCCGCCCGCGCCGCCATTGAACGCGGCACGTCCATATTGGTCATAAGCGGCGCGCTTCTGCGGATCGGACAAAATCGCGTAGGCTTCGTTGATTTCCTTGAATGTCTCTTCGGAGATTTTGCAACCCGGATTCTGATCCGGGTGATGCTTCATCGCGAGTTTGCGGTAAGCGGATTTGAGCGCCGCAGCGTCACAGCCCTTCTGAACCCCCAAAATCTCGTAAAAGTCGCGCTCGCTCATAAACCCCGCCCTGATTCTCGAGCGATGATGTCCGCAACAATCGCTGTTACGTATAGGCGGCGCGCCGAGAAAGGATGGGGGAGGAGGCTTTTGCTTCCTCCTTCAGCATCACGCTGAACGCATCCCCACGAAGGAGAAGAAAACGCCCGCCCGTTTCGCATTTTGCTCTTACGCGCTTTTCTTGCTGTTGCCGTCCACTTCTTCGAATTCAGCGTCGACAACGCCGTCTTGACCCGCGCCGCCGTCGCCGTCATCGGCCCCGCCTGCGCCGCCGCCTTGGCCATAGAGCACTTCGCCGATCTTCATCGACGCTTGCACAAGCGCTTGGGTCTTGGCTGCGATATCGGACGGGTTATCGCCCGCGAGTGAATCCCGCAGCGCTGCAATCGCGCTTTCGATCGCGTTCTTATCGCCGCCTTGCAGCTTGTCGCCATACTCGGCGAGTTGCTTTTCCGTTGAATGGATAAGCGCTTCGCCCTGGTTCTTCGCCTCAATGAGTTCACGGCGCGCTTTGTCTTCGCCCGCATGCTCCTCGGCGTCTTTGACCATCTTCTGAATGTCGGCTTCCGAAAGACCGCCCGATGGCTGAATGCGCATCGATTGTTCTTTGTTGGTGGCCTTGTCTTTCGCGCTGACCGCGACAATGCCGTTCGCGTCGATATCGAACGTCACTTCAATCTGCGGCATGCCGCGCGGAGCAGGGGGGACGCCGATAAGGTCGAACTGGCCCAGCGCGCGGTTGTCCGCCGCCATTTCCCGTTCGCCCTGGAACACGCGAATAGTCACGGCCTGCTGGTTATCTTCAGCGGTCGAGAACACCTGGCTCTTCTTTGTCGGGATGGTCGTGTTGCGCTCGATAAGGCGCGTGAACACGCCGCCGAGCGTTTCGATGCCCAGCGAAAGCGGCGTAACGTCAAGCAGCACGACATTCTTCACGTCGCCTTGCAGCACGCCCGCTTGAATCGCCGCGCCGATGGCGACGACTTCATCTGGGTTCACGCCCTTATGCGGTTCACGGCCGAAGAATTCCTTCACGACTTGCTGGATTTTCGGCATCCGCGTCATGCCGCCGACGAGCACGACTTCTTGAATGTCCGCAGCCTTAAGGCCCGCATCCTTCAGCGCCGCTTTGCACGGATCGAGCGTGCGTTGTACGAGATCTTCCACGAGCTGCTCATACTTCGCCCGCGTAATCTTCATGTTGAGGTGAAGCGGATTACGGTTCGCGTCCATAGAGATGAACGGCACAGACACATCGAACTCAGCGCGCGATGAAAGTTCCTTTTTCGCTTGCTCGGAAACTTCTTTCAGACGCTGCAGCGCAAGTTTGTCTTGTCGCAGGTCGACGCCATTCTGCTTTTTGAACTCGTCGGCGAGATA
>JBEVOS010000201.1:0-10852 GCA_040507435.1 Caulobacterales bacterium
ACTTGCGCCGCCGCCAGCAACTCGCGCTCAGAGGTACGCCCGTCCGCCTTGGACATCTTCGCCGCAAGCCCGATCACCGCCGCTGTAAACCCCACATCATTCGGACGCGGAGCGCATTCTTCGTACGGCGCGGGCGGATCGGCCTCAGGGTCGAACGCGCGCGCCGCCATCTCGACGATTCGGGACCAGACAGACATGCCGCTATATTCGCAGTTGCAGCCGCATTTCGCAAAGCGGATTTACGTCGTCACCTTTGCGAGCGCCGCCTCAAGGTCGTGAAGCATGAACGGCTTCCCGAGGCGGTGAATATTTCCGAGTTTGTCCGGCGGCAATTCGGCATAGCCCGTGGCAATAATGATCGGAATTTCGGGCCTTAATTCGCGCACCGCTTCGCTAAGCTGGAGGCCTGTCATGTTCGGCATCGCCTGATCGGTGATGACAAGGTCCACGTCCTCGCGTCGCATGATCTCAAGCGCCGCAGCGCCAGAAGCAGCAGAAAGCACGCGATGACCGCATTCTTCCAGCATCGCGACCGTGTTCATAAGAACGAGAAAATCGTCGTCGACGGCAAGGATCGTTTGAGTGCGCACAGGCTGCGTAGGCTCTGGCAAAGGCGTTTCCGTCGCCTCAGGCGCCAGTGCGCCAACGGCGGGCAGCCAAATCTCCGCCGTCGTTCCAAACCCTTTTTTGCTCTTTAAGATAAAAGCGCCGCCCGATTGGATCGCGTGTCCCTGCACCATCGACAAGCCGAGGCCAGTACCCTTGCCGACGCCCTTCGTCGTGAAGAACGGCTCGATCGCTTTTTCGAGCGTGCCCGGATCCATGCCTTCTCCGCGATCGAGCACGGACAACACGACATAATCTCCGGCCTCAAGATGCGCGGATGATGACGGCTCGGCTTGGCGAGACGCAACACGAATAATGATTGGGCCGCCATCAGGCATGGCATCACGTGCATTGACCACAAGATTGAGCAATGCAGATTCCAACTGGTTGGAATCTGCGCGTGCAGGCATCGCATTCGCTTCTAACTGCGTCTCGATCGAATAATTCGAGCCGATTGCACGCTGCATCATGTCTTGCATGTCAGCGACCAGCGCCACGACATTCGTCGGCTTGATGTCCAATTCTTGCCTGCGCGCGAACGCAAGCATGCGCTGCGTGAGCCCGGCGCCGCGCTTTGCGCCTTCAGTCGCGTTTGCGATTAAAGCAGCGAGACGCGGATCGTCCGGTAGGCGCCGCGACGCGAGATCGAGGCTGCCAAGAATGGCCATCAGCAGATTATTGAAATCATGCGCGATGCCGCCCGTAAGTTGACCAACGGCTTCCATTTTTTGTGCTTGAAACAGCGCTTCACGCGTCTTCTCAAGGGCTTGGCGTGCATTGAACTTGTCGGTTTCATCGCGCGTAATTTTCGCGAAGCCGACGAAATCCCCATGTGCGTCATGGATCGCGTCAATCACGACGCTCGCCCAGAAGCGTTCCCCATTTTTACGCAACCGCCAGCCTTCGCCTTCAAATTTTCCGCGCTGCAGCGCTATAGCGAGATTTTTCTGCGGCAGGCCCGCGTCGCGATCTTCCTGGGTATAAAACTTCGAGAAATGCGTCCCGACGATCTCGTTGGGCGCATAGCCCTTTATGCGGTTCGCGCCAGCATTCCAACTCGACACACGGCCCTCGGTGTCGAGCATGTAGATCGCAAAATCCAGAATGGAATCGACGAGCAGCTTGTAGCGCTCATTCTCCCCCGCCCCGGTCGAATCCGAACCACCCCAGAAGGGCCGTTCCAGTTCTTTTGTTTCCACGATACTCAAACTCTCACCCGAGCTTCCCCAAAGCTAGGGTAAACGCGCCCGCAGCCATCGGGTTCCGCGCTGGCGCTGGAATGCGCGACCGGAACTAGGTCAGGCCTAAGCGAGCGGCTGGCCGCTCCCGTTTGAAGCGCGCAGCGCCGCGACCTCAGTCCGCAATGCCCGCACCTCTTCAAGCAGCGCTTTCTGCACGGCCGCCGCGTCCTCCTGCGCCGTCTGAATTTCCTCCACGCCTTCCTCGATCACGTCGACATCTGCCTTGATCTCAGCCGTCTGCTCGTTGCGGGTTTCCTGTACCGCGTCGACGATGACGCCGATAAACAGGTTCAGCACCGCAAACGCCGCGATGACTGTGAAGCTCATTAAAAACGCCCATGCCCACGGATGGCTGGCGTTGAGGCGCGCGATCGTATCGCCCCACCCGTCAAACTGCGTCAGCGCAAATAGCGAGAGCGCGCTCTGGCCTAAATTCTCAAACCCGGCCTCACCGCGGAACAGCGTTGTCGCCATCACCGAGCCGATGAAGAACACCACAAACAAGATCGCGCTCGTCGCCAAAATCCCGGGCAGCGCGCCAAACAGCGCCTCCACCACGCGCCGCATTTGCGGCACCGCACTTACAAGCCGGAACACCCGCAACACGCGCAACGTCCGCAATGCGGAAATCGCAGGCGAAATCGCGACGTAACAAATGCCCACGACAATCACGTCGAAAATATTCCAGGCATTGCCGAAATATTTGCGCGGGCCCTGCGCCAAAAACTCGAACGCCAACTCGACGGTGAAGATCAGCAGGAAGATCTGATCGAGGTCGTCGATCAGATGATGATACTCCCATTCCGGACCGAAATTCGCATCGAGACCAAGCGCGACAGCGTTTGCGATGATGCAAAGCAGGATGAGATTATCCCAGACGAAATTGCCCGTGATCACGTTGAAGGGCCAAACGCCGTCCCGGCGCTTCTTTTTGGGCTTTGCGCGCGCTACGCGCCCCGCCGGCGCCTCTGCTACCGCCATACGTCTTCCCCTGTCGCGAAATCCCACTTTTCCGCAACGGGATGATTAGAACAGTCGTGCGCGCTTGAAAACGTGGTTAACCGACAGGAACCGCGCTGGTGTCGAGTGAGGCGTGCGCGACAGGCGCATCGATCATGCGCTCCGCGCTGATCTGAGCCATTTCTTCCGCTACGACCGCACGAACCGAAAGCGTGCCGTCGGCCGCCACTGTCATGCCGGGCTCGTCGCCGCGCAGGATGAAGCCTTGAACGTTATACGTCCGCCCGCCCCAATGGGCACCGGCGACATTCCACACCTGAACCTGGGTCCAGTCGCCACGCGGGCTCACGTCCCGCACTGGCACGTCCCGCGTGACTTCGCCGCCATTCATCCAATTGGCATGGTCGATAAGGGCGATCCGGTCAGAGACGATCTTTTTGACGAAAGCGACATGGCCCCGCGCCGCGCCTGCATAGCCGCGCATCACCATCACGGCGCCCTCTTGCGGCTCCCGCTCACGGGCGTAACGGCCGCTGGCTTGCTGCCACCAGGTGTTGGCGTTGCCGAAAATTTGGACGCCCGAAACCATGCGCGCAAACGGCACGCACTGGAGGCGGGGAAAACGCCGGCTCAGCTCCGGGCTCGGCTCGAACCCATCGTCTGAGTTCGGCGCAAACGCGCTTGGGGCGGCGGTCGAAAACTGCGACGGCTCGGCCTGGGGCTCGATCACGGACGCATCGATCGACATGGGTGTCAGCGCTTCAGCCGCGCCGCCCAGCGTGAAGCTGGCGGTGATCGCGGTGGCGGCGATGAACATCGCACGGCTCGTCATAAACTCTCCAGGACAGTCCCGAATTGGGACAAGAAGCGCAGGAGAGGCTTAAAGAACCACTAATAAGCAGGCAATCCACAAGTCCTGGAGCCAGGAAAGCTCCAGCATAAGGTTAATTGACTGCCTGTAATGGAGGGAATTGACGTTAACTATTTCGCGCAAAGTGCGAATTCTAAAGTATTACGAAGTAGAGGCCACGATAAGCGGCCCGCGATGGATAAATCCCTCGCCTTCATAAACCCTTGCGCCCCAAGCATTCGTAGGTATCCACCACACCCGAACCTCGCTCCAGTCATTGGCCGGACTAACATCCAGCACTGGAACACGGCGTGTGATCTCGCCCCCATTCATCCAATTTGCTTGATCCACCAAGACTTCGCGATCCGACAAAATCGCTGTGACGACAGCCACATGACCTCGCGTCGTGGTGTTGTAGCCACGCAACACCATCACAGAACCAACCGCCGGAAGTGTCGATCTTTGGTATTTTCCGGCCGCCTGAGCCCACCACGTATTGGCGTCGCCGTAGATTTCGATGCCTGAAGCCTGCCGCGCGAAGGGAACGCATTGCAGTGGACTTAGCGGATATTCCACCGCCGGCTGCGCCCCATACGGACGCCACGCCGGGCGGGCCGCGCCTGGCTGATCATAGGCATAGGGGATGCTCGCACAGGCAGCCAAACCCGCCAAAGCGCCCACCGCCCCGAGGAGGCGCAATCTGCGCCACGCTTCCATCCGCGTCATTCTTCACCCCAAACGAACCCGCATTCTATGCACAGGCGAGTCAAAGGCAGGTGAATATTCCCTCATGGATGTGTTGAACGTTGACCCTGTTGCGCTGGCGCCCCACCCCGGAGGGGCCATGAGCGCCGACTCCTCCGTCATTATCCGCCCCTGTTTCGAGCAGGATCTGGAACAGGCCGCGCTGATTTACGGCCATCACGTCCTCACAGGCACGGGCACGTTCGAGTTCGAAGCCCCCTCCCCGGACGAGATGAAGGAGCGCTGGTCGAAGGTCGTCGGGCGCGGTTGGCCATGGATCGTCGCATGCCCGATGGATGATCTCACCCGGGTGCTCGGCTTCGCCTATGCAGGCCAATTCCGTGACCGCACCGCCTATTCACTGACATTCGAGGATTCCGTCTATGTCGCGCCCAACGCACAGGGCCAAGGCATTGGCAAGCGCCTACTCAACGATCTGCTCGTGATGCTGCAGGCGGACGACGTACGCGAAGTGATCGCCATGATCGGCGACAACGCGAACGCAGCGTCGATCGCGCTGCATGCGAGTCTCGGCTTCACCCATGCAGGCATACTTCGAAACGCTGGCTACAAATTCGATCGCTGGCTCGATGTCGTCATCATGCAGCGTTCGCTGCGCACATCGTAAACACACTTCTCATCAGCTCGTTGCAGCCGATTTTGAGCACGCCCTCTCGTCAAATTGGAGAATCGCCCGAACCTTGCATGGCTGTTTAGAAAACAGGGAACCAGCGAATAAGGCCCGCGTTTGTCAAAAGCTTGGCTAACGGCAGTCAAGAAACCTTTTGGTAACCATGTCGGCCGGATCGTGTGTGCGGGAGGATCACGCGTATGCTTTTTCGTGCGTTCGTGATCGCTAGCGCCGTCTGTATGACGAGCCTAGCTTTCAATATTGCGATGGCCGAAGATATGGCTACGCAATCAGCGGCAATCGGTGGCGTTTCTTTTGCGGAGCCATCAAGCGGCATTGGCGCCATCTCAAGATCGGCGAGCCAATTCCAATTCGGCGTAACGCCGGAACACACCCAATCAGCACAGCAAATTGCTGCGGACGCCAGCGCTCTCGATCCAACATCGGATCGCCAGCGTTACCAAGTCTCGCTGCATCAATCGGCTGACTTGGGCGGCGGCGATGTTGTCGATGTTTCAGTCACGCAACGGCGCACAATGCGCGTGAGTCGTGAAGGCGATATCGAACAAACTGGCGGCGGCTTCGAAGTGCGCGTGAAACGCCAGCTTCAAGGCATGGTCGACGGTTTCGTCACCGATTGGACGCCCTCCAATTGGGATCGTCCAAGCTGGTTCTTCTTCGTCGCCGATGATGACGAAGCGATTTCATGGCGGCCAGGCGCACGCAATCTTGGCGGCGGCCTGCACTATGAAGAAGATCGTATTCAAGTCGGCGAAAGCCAAGCCGGCATCGGCCTCGAAGCCGGCGGCATTCAAGCGGCGCTCTCTTACGTGCAGCGCGACGTCGAAGGAAAATACGGCTCGGGCGAAGAAAACTTCACCGGGGTGACGCTCACCTGGCGCCGGTAACCCAGCCAAATATCAAAACGAAAGGCCGCGCATCGCGCGGCCTTTTTGTTTGCGAAAATGCGTCGCGTAATTACGGCAAATTGCGCCGATACCAAGCGCGCAACATTCGCCTGCACTGCGAATACGCATATTCAGCCGTCATTCCGGGGCGGCCAAGCCGAACCCGGAACCCTGGGCCAAGCGCGCGACATTCGCCCGGGTGCCGGATCAGTCGCGCTCTCCGGAATGACTGAAATTGTTGAACGCAGCATGACGCTCGACCCCAGCGAACGCTGGCGTCCGCCTCAGCGATGTTGACGGCACGAACGCCCTCGCCTACATCCGCCCGCTCGCCAACCCGCAGGGTTGGAGAACGAGAACCGGAACCGGCGCGCCGGCTCCAGGCCCAGATGGCGGAATTGGTAGACGCACTAGTTTCAGGTACTAGCGGGTAACACCGTGGAGGTTCGAGTCCTCTTCTGGGCACCATTGGCGTCCTCTTCCGAGCGCCAAAAAACGCGGAAAATCCTGCGTTTATCAACGTGAAGTTCACTTAGCCCGGTAGGCCCTACACCGAGATCAATCGCGATGGAGCGCTTGCCGCGATTGTAGATTTCCCACTGCACGGCCTCAACCGCGTCGCCTTTATTCAGCGCTATCAAGGCAAATACACGACATCTAATACTTAGATCGAAAGTCGTGATACCGGGAATATATAGTCTTGCGCTTACGAGGCCTCTCGGTAGCGCTGCGCCAATTGCGGCGACTGCGCCTTGAACGCGCTGAGATCAGCCTGAAAAACCGCATCCAACAGATCGGCGCGCTCAACGCCCGGCGCACAAACCACCTCGCCGAGCGCAAGGCCGCGCAAACTTGCGGTCACGACATCCTCCGCTGACATTCGCGGCGCGGCGCTGAGATCCATGCCCTGACGCTCATGAAACTCCGTGGCGACAATGCCAGGACACAGCGCTTGCACCTGCACGCCATGCAGCTTCAACTCCTCATGCAGAATTTGTGAGAACGCGACGATATGCGCGCATGTTGCGCCGTAAATCGCGCGCCGGACCGGGACCTGCTCCAATGAGGCGGGTCCGCTAAACGCCAACATGCCCGATACGTTGATGATTGCGCCCTCGCCTTTCGCCGTCATGCGCGCCGCAACTGCGTGCGCCAGCATGGTGGGAGCGACACCTTTTACTTGGAGCAATTCGTGCGCCTTCTCCGGCGGAAGATCTACGAACGGCATGTAGTGTGCAACGCCCGCATTGTTGACGAGGATCGATATGTCTTCATCAGCGCACAAGCGCGCGACGGCATCGATACCCCCGCGATCGCCGAGGTCAGCAACGACCACACGCACCAGAATATCCGGAAATTCCGCAACAAGTTCGTCTAGCCGTTCGCGCCGGCGGCCGACAGCGACGAGATTGTAGCCGTCGCGTCCGAGCCGCCGCGCAAATGCGCGGCCAATACCGGAAGACGCGCCAGTCACCAGCGCGATCTTGCGTGCCTGCTCGCTCATCATTTCCCCCTACTTGTGTCCTTTCATGCGGTCTTCGGCGCGTTCCAACCGTTTCTCAACGGCGCGCTGCTGAGATCGCAGCTTCGCTTCCTCCGTCCGCATGCGATGTTCGAGGTCATCCCGCTCCGCACTGAGAGCTCGACGCTTCTGTCGTGCGGCGGATTTAAAGTCAGCTAACGCCCCACGCGCCGCTTTCAACTCAGCGGCGGCGTCATCGCGCGCATCCTTCGCGGCGCGGGCGCGGCGCATCTCTAGCTCGGTCGCCCCAGCCGCCCTTGCATCTGGCTCTCTTTTCTTTGGCTCAGATCTTTCTGCCTTACGGGCGGGCTTCATCGCTTGCCCCGCCTTTGAAACAGTGAAAGTCTTGTATGCGACCGGCGTCAGCGGAGTGTTCAACGCGCGCTCGACAGCGACAGGATCGTTAAGTTCATCCGCTGCGCCGCTTGCGAACAAGTCTTTCCGCACGTCCCACGCTTTGAGCGCGGCTTTACGGTTCGGCGCCGCCACCGCCCACATCGTAAGGCCAATTTGCGTTCCATAGACCTTCAACCTAGGCGCGCGCTTAGCTGGCATTTGTCCTCAACTCCTTCAGCAGCCAACCCGTTGTGGACCTCGAATCGGCCTAGAGAAATTGCTCAAGCTTAGGAGAACCAAGCATGAACAATTTCGCAGAAAAGCACTTTGCAGCGCGTATGAGAGGGCCTGCGGCCGGCGGGTATCATCTGGTTCCAGGCGCAGACAGCTTTATCGAAGCCGCGCTTCTCTATGCAGAATGTGCTAATGCCGCTGAGGACGGGATCGAAGTCGAAGTGATCGACCGCGAAACGGGCGTCCGGCGGTGTTTTGCGCTCGATTTCGCCACTGGCGACATTGCGTCCTGCTGAAGGAAACGCTTTGCGGGTGCGATGCGTTGCCTTTTTACGAGCCGGCGCCAAGCTGGCCGAAAGGGTGTCACAATGGCTGCGCGTCCGTCCTGGCAAGGGCATTTAAAACTCTCGCTCGTTACGTGTCCTGTCGTTCTCTACAACGCGATCAGCCCACGCGGCGAAGTAAGCTTTAACCTTATTAATCCCGGTACCGGCAACCGCATTAAGATGCTGACGGTCGATGCGGGCACCGAGGAGCCGCTACAACGCAAGAACCTCGTGAAGGGTTTCGAGATTTCAAAAGGCGAATACGTCATCGTCACGCCGGAAGAAATTGAATCCGTGCGTCTTGAGAGCACGAAGACGATCGAAATCGAAAAATTCGTCCCGCGCGAAGAGATCGATCGCCTCTACTGGGACAATCCCTACTTCATGGTCCCTGACGGCAAGATGGCCGCCGAACCGTTCACTGTCATCCGCGAAGCGATGGAGGGATCCGACAAAATCGCGATCGGGCGCCTCGTGATGTCGCAGCGCGAACGGCTCGTTGCGCTCGAAGTGCGTGACAACGGCATTATCGCAACCACTCTACGCTCCCACGACGAAGTGAGGAACTTCAAAGCGATCTTTTCTGACATTCCCAGCGCCCGTCCTGATAAGGATATGATTGCCATTGCTGAGAAGATTATCGCGCAGAAGGAAGAAGAATTCGACCCTGAGGAATTCAAGGATCGATATGAAGACGCGCTGCGCGCCATGATCGAACAAAAGCGCAAGGGTCATAAAGTCGTTCGGCCGGAGGAGCCTGAAACGACAAACGTCATCAATTTGATGGACGCGCTTAAGGCCAGCCTAAAAGGCGGAGGGACGCAGCGCACCCGCGCAGCGGCGGAAAGCGTCAAAACCGCGAAGAAAACCGCACCGAAAAAGGCTGCAAAGAAAGCGACTGCGAAAAAGAAAGTCAAAAGAGCCTGACGAACGTCCATGGCGAAGGGCAAACTCAAAGTCTATCAGGCAAAGCGCGATTTCTCGAAGACAGCCGAGCCGCGCGGCGATCGCGCCATCGCACCTGCCGCACATGCGCGTTTCGTTGTTCAAAAACATGCGGCCCGCCGTCTTCACTTCGATTTCCGTCTTGAGATCGATGGCGTATTCAAATCTTGGGCTGTCGCCAAAGGCCCGTCGCTTAACCCCAAAGACAAACGGCTTGCGGTGCAAACCGAAGATCACCCACTCGATTACGGCGACTTCGAAGGAACAATCCCAAAGGGAGAATATGGCGGCGGAACCGTCCTCCTCTGGGATCGAGGGTATTGGGCGCCAGAGCCCGGCTTTGATCCACAAACCGCGATAAAAAAAGGCGAACTCAAATTCGTCATGAGTGGCGAACGCCTAGAGGGCAGCTTCGTGTTGGTTCGATTGAAGCGGCGCGAGCGTGATCGAACGGACAATTGGCTGCTCATAAAACATCGCGATGAGTATGCGCGCGATGTTAGTGATGAAATCGGTCCCCATGATGATGCGTCCGTCGCTTCAGGGCGTAAAATGGCGGATATCGCCGCAGGCAAAGGCAAAAAGCCCGCACCATTTATGCTGATGCAAGGGATGAGCGCCGATGCGGTTTGGCATTCAAACAAAAACGTAGCACCCGTTGAAGCTCCCAAAACAGCTAAGCGTACGCCAAGACGCCCTGCGGCTAGGCCTGAATTTGTCGAGCCGCAATTGTGCCGGCTCGCAGATAAACCGCCGCGCGGTCCGGGCTGGGCGCATGAAATCAAACTGGACGGCTACCGCATGCAGATGCGCGTCGAGAATGGAAAGGCGAATCTACGCACGCGCACCGGGTTAGATTGGACATCCAAATTTCCCGAAATAACGGCCGAAGGGTCGCATCTGCCAAACTGCATGATCGACGGAGAAATTTGCGCGCTCAATGCACATGACGAGCCCAATTTCTCCGATCTGCAAGCGGCGCTATCGGCCGGAAAAACCGGCAAACTCGTCTTCTTCGTTTTTGATTGCTTCTTTCTTGAAAACGACGACCTGCGAAATCACCCGCTTGAAGAACGCAAAGCGCGCCTCGAAAAGATTCTAGCGAAGGCGCCGCCCCGTCTTCGTTACGTGACGCATCTTGAGAGCGACGGTGAAGAAGTATGGCGGGCCGCGTGCCAGATGTCCGTCGAAGGCATCGTCTCGAAGCGACTCAACAGTGTCTATCGCGGAGGGCGCAGCGACACATGGATGAAATCCAAATGCAGGCCTGCTCAGGAAATCGTTATAGGCGGCTGGACGGAAGACAAAGGCCGTTTTCGATCTCTGCTCGCCGGCGCTTATCGTGATGACCGTTTCGTATATCTCGGTCGTGTGGGCACAGGCTTCAGCCAAAAGGCCGTTGAGGATATTTACCCAAAATTGAAGGCGCTCAAAGTAAACCAATCGCCTTTCGCGCCGCATGCCGAGCTCGAAAAGCCAGATCGCATGATCAGATGGGCGCGGCCTGAGCTTGTCGCCGAAATAGAATTCGCCGGCTGGACGAATGACA
>JBEVOS010000228.1:0-5802 GCA_040507435.1 Caulobacterales bacterium
GCTGTCCTCGCTCTACACGCTCATCGATGGCGACGCTGGCCAGCATCTTGGCGATTTCATCGTCGGCGGCGCGGGCGGCGGCGTCTTGGGGTTGATCGCCGGGCTCCTTCTGCGTCCAAAGAGTTAAACCCAAAAGCCCAGTCGAAGAGCTAAGCCTCTGGCGTTTTTGCGGGCGGCGCGGGACATAAAAGTCTGATGCGCCGCCCGCCTTACCTTCCATTTCTTGAGGGGCCCCCCGATTTCGTGGTGGGGCTAAGGCCAATCCCGCTTGGGAATTGGCTAGCGCCGGATGTCGAGGCCGATTGGCTGCCGGAAAAGCGCGCTCTATTGCGCGACCGCACAACCGAAGTATTCGCACAAACGCCCGGAAGCGAAGCCGCGCAAAAAGAGGCGGCGGCGCTGGTAGGTGCGGCCAGAACTCTGCTTGAGGCTGCATCTCTCGTCTCGGACGATCTTTGCATCATGCAGGAGCGCGACGGCGTCTGGACGCTCACGGCCGCTGCGCTCTGTGCGCCCAGCTTCTGGTCGCTCGCGGAAAATATCGGCGGCCCGCTCGCGCATCTTCACGGGCCGGTGCCGGATCGGCTCGGCGCGGATGGAACGCAGGGCCTCGCACAGCGCATCGGGCGCATGTTCTCCGCCCTTCAGCCGGACACCATCCTCGAGCGCTTCAACTGGACAATCCAAGCCAGCGCGGCGCGCTTCACGCCGGATGGCGGCCCGCTCCGCGCACGCGCCGCGACCGCACGCGCCGAAGATGCGCTTGATCTCCTGCATGTGCGGGTCGAGCGGCAAACCATCCGCAAATTGCCGCAGACCGGCGCAGTGCTGTTCACGATCCGCGTCTCGACCGATCCGCTGCGTGCAGTCTTTGCGGTCGACGGCGCGAAGCAGGCCCTCGCGCGCGGCTGGCGCGAGGCGCCCGAGCACGTCCGCGCTTACAAGAAATGGGCGGCATACGAACCATTGATGCAGGCGGCGTTGAACTAAACCCAGCCGCCGCGCGTACAAATGGCATGAAGCGCTTCATTATCCTCGTTCCGCTATTGCTCGCCGCCTGCGTGCTGCCCCCGGTCAATCGCAACGATGCGACGCCGCTTGGCCCTGTCGCGGCCATCGAGATCGAGAGCTACCAAGGCCGCTGGTTCGAGATCGCCCGCTTCCCAAACAATTTTGAGCGCGATTGCGAGGGCGTCACCGCGGAATATCGCCCGCGCGCAGATGGCAAAATCGATGTGATCAACACGTGCCGCGAAGGCGCGCCGGATGGGCAAGCGCGCCGTGCCGAAGCAGTCGCGCGCATCGTCGATCCCACGACGAATGCAAAACTTAAAGTGCGCTTCGGCGGCCCGTTCGAAGGCGATTACTGGGTGCTCGACCGCGCGGAAGATTATTCCTGGGCGCTGGTTGGGGAACCGCGCGGACGTTTCCTCTGGGTGCTCTCGCGCACGCCTGCGATTTCAGACCCACTCAAAGCCGATCTGCTGCAGCGCCTGCAAGCGCGCGGCTACAATACGGATGCGCTGTATTGGACAGCACAGCCGCCCGCTTAGCAGCGGCGTACGTGCGCGCTGCCGAATCCGCCGCGCGAGAGCGCGTCAATGGCGCCGCGAAGCATTGGATGCGTTCAACGAAGCGGATGCGACGATGTGCGTGCGGCATGAAGAATTGACGATCGCCGAAGAACGCAATCGCCGAACCTTGTTGGCCGCGCCTGCCGATGGGATCGTGCAGCAATTGCAAGTTCATACAATCGGCGCCGTAGTCAAACCCGCCGATCCTTTGTTGGTGGTTGTGCCGTCGGGATAGACGCTTGTCGTTGAAGCCAATGTTTTGAATCGCGGGGAGGAGAAGCAAAAGCTCCAGTGGAGCTTTTGCCGACGAACGGCTTTGTGCGAGAAGGCCAGCACGTGCGCGTGAAATTAGAAGCATTTCCATTCACGCGTTACGGCGTCGTCGATGGGCATCTTACCTTCATGAGCCGCGATGCCGTGCAAGACGAGAATCTTGGTTTAATTTTTCCCGCGCGTGTTGAGCTGTCGCAATTTGCGATTAACGTCGGGGAACGACGCGTCCCTCTCACTGCAGGCATGGCCGTGAACGCTGAAATCAAAACTGGCAGACGCCGCATCATCGAGTTTTTACTCTCTCCGCTCGCGCGCAGAGTCGAAGAGGCGGGGAGGGAGAGGTGAGATTTGATGCTGACGTCAAGCGGAGAGATGCGCTCTCGATTCTTTCGAGAGCGGCCGCAGCACTTTCGCTTGGAGCATGCGATTCTGATGCGCGCGTGGCTCGCGAGTTTCCAGAAGACTTCAGGTCCCCTTGGAACAGTGAATCCAACGTGAATAGCGCGCAAAGGCGCCCTCCGCCCATCAATTTAGGGAATGCGTACGATCGTGGCCCTGCGCTGTCTCCAGACGGGTCTTTGATGGCGATTTGTCTTCCAAATAGCCCCGTCAACGAGGTCGCTGTAATAAACCTCCAGTCAAAACGCGGATGGTTCATCGCGCATCCAAATTATCGCGTAAAGCTCGCGCATCCGAGTTTTTCACCAGACGGTCGCAAGCTGGCTTTGGTCGTAACACCGCCAACATATTTCGGAATCTCGGAGATTTGGGTCACTTCGCCGGAAGGCGGTGATGCGGCTGTTATAAAGTCTGAGCCAGCGCGATGTTTTATGCTGCCAGTTTTTTCACGCGATAGCGCACGCATTGTTTGTTTTGCAGAAATGCTTGGACAAGGAACAGAGAGTGGTCGTTCTTACCGAACGGGGTTGGTGCATTTGGGTCTTGCTGAGGTCGCGCTGCAGGCGCGCGAAATCACACCCATAACTGAAACGGCATGGAGCTGGGTCAGCTACGTGGGTTATGATCGCAACGATCAGGGGTTCTTTTTAAGAACAGGAGAGCCATCTGATCGTATTGTTGAGAACGGGGTCGTTCATTGGCGACGCTCAAGACTCGATCATGAAAACTTCTCAGAGAGAAAACGAGGTTTGAATGCGTATTACATAGAAAGGGGAAAAGAACCCGGCGAGTTGCCGGTGAGTGTTTTGCCGCGTGGTTCGAGTCCGGTGGCTCGTAATGCGCCGGCATTGATGGGCGTCGATTCAAGCGGAAGACTTTTGTACTTGGATAATCTTCCTAACGCGCAATCGCCCAATGGAAGTGCTTCTGCACTGTTGATTTGGAATGGCGCTGAGGTCCACCAAGCCTTGGCTCCAGATTTCGCTTCGCTGCAAGACGGCGCCATCTCGTTTGATGGCCAAGTTACAGTTGGGCGTATCACCAGAGATTTTATCCGTTCAGAGTCATCCGTGCCGGCCAACGAGTCAACTTATCTGATCGGTGGATTGATGCGCGATCCAACACTCCTGAACATCGACCGAGACATCACTTTCGATCGAGTGCGCAAGAACATAACTCCTGTCAACCCGTCGGAGCTGGCGAGATGAGCTATAATTTAACCTTCTATCTAAGAGATCAAGGCCATCGTCGCATTCGAAACGGTGACACACACCAATTTTGAGGGCCTCGTATGACCGGAACAAAAAGTGTGCAAGGCGGCCTGATGAGCTAGGGAAGGCGCAACGATGCCGAGGGCTGCGCGCATTGTTATTCCAGATGCGCCACACCACGTGACGCGGCGCGGCAATCGCCGGCAAACGACATTTTTTCGCGATGGCGATTACCTTCGTTATTTACAATTAGCGGCGGAGTTTCTGGCGAAAGCGAACGTGGAGTGCTGGGGCTATTGCCTCATACCTAATCACGTCCATCTCATCCTCGCGCCAAAGACGGCCATGCGCTCACGGGGCCGAAGCGTGACCGGCCTGTTACCGGCTCAACTCCCGCATCGCTTCCTCAAGCCCAAGCAAAGTCAGCGGGAACATGCGCTCCGGGCCGACAATATCTTTAATGAGGCCGATGCTCTGCGTCTGATCCCAATGCGATTTTGAAACCGGATTGAGCCACACCACGCGATCGTAAATCTCCGTCACGCGATGCAGCCACATCGCGCCGGGCTCTTCGTTCCAATGCTCCACGGAGCCGCCCGGATAGGTGATCTCATACGGGCTCATCGTCGCGTCGCCCACGAAGATCACTTTGTAATCGTGCGGATACTTATGCAGCACGTCCAGCGTGTTGAGCTTTTCCGCGTTGCGGCGGCGATTGTCCTTCCAGACTTCCTCATAGAGGCAATTGTGGAAGTAGAAATATTCGAGATGCTTGAACTCGGTGCGCGCGGCGCTGAATAGCTCCTCGCACATTTTGATATGCGCATCCATCGAGCCGCCGATGTCGAAGAACAGCAGCACTTTGATCGTGTTGCGGCGCTCCGGGCGCATCAGAATATCGAGATAGCCTTGCCGCGCAGTGGAGCGGATCGTGCCGTCGAGATCGAATTCGTCCGGCGCGCCCGTGCGCGCGAATTTCCGCAAGCGGCGCAGCGCCACTTTGATATTGCGCGTGCCAAGCTCCACGTTCTCATCGAGGTTTTTGTACTCGCGCTTATCCCACACTTTCACAGCGCGGTTATGGCGTGACTTGTCTTGTCCAAGGCGGATGCCTTCAGGATTGTAGCCGTCCGCGCCGAACGGCCCCGAACCGCCGCGCCCAAGCCCGTCGCCGCTCTTGCCCTTGGCGTCTTCGCCATTTTGCTTTTGCTCTTCCATGCGCTCACGGAGCATTTCCATGAGCTTTTCCCAGCCGCCCATCTTGGCGATCTCGGCCTTTTCCGCGTCGGAGAGATATTTTTCGGAGAGCTGCTTCAGCCATTCGTTCGGCAGTTCGACGCCTTCCATGATCTCGTTCGTGAATTCGAGACCTTTGAACACATGGCCGAACACGCGATCGAATTTATCGATATGCCGCTCGTCCTTCACCAGCGAGGCGCGCGCCAAATAATAGAAGTCCTCGATCTTCGGCGGGATGACGTCTTTTTCCAGCGCCTCGATCAGCATCAAATATTCTTTGAGGCTGACGGGCACTTTCGCGTCGCGAAGCTCGGTGAAGAAACGTTGGAACATCGCCGTGTCCTAACACAAAGGAGAGCGGCGCCGGCTCCGTGCCGGCGCCGTAAATTTGTTATTGCGCGCCGCCGCTCGGGCGTGTTTCGCGCCGCGCCAGGAAGGCGAGGCGTTCGAACAACTGCACGTCTTGCTCGTTCTTCAGCAGCGCGCCGTGCAGCGGCGGGATCAGCTTGCCAGGATCTTTCGAGCGCAGCGTTTCCGGATCGACATCATCCGTCGCGAGCAGCTTCAGCCAGTCGAGCAATTCGCTCGTCGAGGGCTTCTTCTTTAGGCCGGGCACTTTGCGCATGTCGTAGAACACTTTGAGCGCTTCGCTCACGAGCCGCGTCTGGATGCCCGGGAAGTGCACTTCGATAATCTGCTTCATCGTCTCGTCGTCGGGAAAGCGGATATAGTGGAAGAAGCAGCGGCGCAGGAACGCGTCCGGCAATTCCTTTTCATTATTCGAGGTGATGACGACGATCGGGCGCACCTTCGCTTTGATCGTGCGGTCGAGTTCGTAGCAATAGAACTCCATGCGATCGATTTCCTGCAAGAGATCGTTCGGGAATTCGATATCGGCCTTGTCGATCTCGTCGATCAGCAGGACGGGGAGCTGGGGAGAAGTGAACGCCTCCCACAGCTTCCCCTTGCGGATATAGTTACTGATGTCGTGGACGCGCTCGTCGCCGAGCTGGCCGTCGCGAAGCCGCGCGACGGCATCATATTCGTAGAGGCCCTGATGGGCCCGCGTGGTGGATTTGACGTTCCAGGAGATGAGCGGCGCGCCG
>JBEVOS010000246.1:0-3514 GCA_040507435.1 Caulobacterales bacterium
CTTTCACTAAACCAGCGTCACTCGCGCTCGCCGCGTCGTCCGATTCAAGCGGCTGTTGGATCCGTTAGCCCTCCACGATCGAACGACGCTGCAAGCATAAGCCCAGCGCGGCGCTGTTGCGTTTATCGGCGCGATTTTTTCTGAAAGGCTTGCGGCGCAACGTGTTCAGCACGCGCGCTTGCAGGATAAAGCGCGCGCGTCCCCCTCGATGGGGGAGGCAAGCCGCGCAGCGGCTGATGGGGGTGCGTCTGCAAGGTTGAAATTGAGCCGCACGCGGCAGTTTGGAAACGAAGCGCGCTCACCCCCTCAGTCACGCTGCGCGTGACAGCTCCCCCATCGAGGGGGAGCGGGGGCTTTCGTATGTCGTCAGCGCGGCGCCGCGGCGCGTGTGAGGCGGTCATTGATCGCTTCGCCCAGACCAATCGCTGGAATGGCCGCAACAGCGATAACAGATACGCCGGTAGAATCGAGCGCGCGCAGGTAGGCGTAAAGATGGGCGGCCGCTTCGGTGAGATCGCCTTGCGGCGAAAGATTAAGCGCAAAGGGCGGGGCGTCAGGGCCGAATGCGAGAAAAGCTTCGTCGCGTTCAGGCGCCGCGGCGCCGAGGCGTAAACGCGCGTTTGGCGCGTAATGGCTTTCGAGCATGCCTGGCGCTTGGACCTCGCCATGCGCTGCGTTTGCGAGCGGGCCTGTCATTGCTTCAATTTCGGCGCGGGTGATTGCGCCCGGGCGCAAGAGCGTTGCAGAGCCATTATCGCCAATGGCTACGATCGTCGATTCAAGACCTACGGCGCTTGGGCCGCCGTCGAGCACGAAAGCGACGTGCTGTCCGAGTTCCGCATCTGCGTGTTTGGCGCTGGTGGGGCTGACGCGGCCAGATATGTTCGCGCTAGGCGCGGCGATGGGCTTTTCAAACGCGTCAAGCAGTGCGCGCGCGATGGGATGCGCGGGCGCACGCAGCGCGATTGTGGAGAGGCCTGCGCAGGCGAGTTCGGCTACAGTTGACGTGTCTGCACGCGGCGCGACAATGGTGAGCGGGCCCGGCCAATATTTCTCGGCGAGCGCCTGAGCTTTTGGATGCAGGCGCGCCTCGCGTTGCGCTTCGGCTAAGCCGCGCACATGCGCGATCAGCGGATTGAATTGAGGCCGGCCCTTCGCCGCGAAGATTCGTGCGACGGCTTCGGCATTGGTTGCGTCGGCGCCAAGGCCGTAGACAGTTTCCGTCGGTAGAATGACGAGGCCGCCAGCGCGCAATTCATTCGCGGCGCGCGCGATGGTTTCATCGTCAGCACGCAGAATCATTGCGCGCGCGCCGCCTCGACATGGATGTTGATCGCGATCTCACGAGAGACATATTCAGCATCGGGATCGCTCTGCATGCCGATATCGGCTTCGCGGCGATCAATTGTTGCGCGGCCCGACATCACCGCACGATTGCCGGCGATCGTCAGCGTGAAAGGCATGTCGATGCGTAAGTCCTTGCCCTTCAAGTTGAGCACGCCGCGCGCTTCGTAATTGTTTCCCTCTCGGTGACGGATGCGCGTGGTGCGGAAGGTTGCGGTGGGGTGGCCGCTGGAGTCCAGCCATTCGGCTTGCGGCAGGCTTTGATCGTGCATCGCGATGCCGTCAGACGCGGAGCCGGTTTGAATGGTGACGACAGCATTTGAAGCGTCAAGATTTTCGGGATCGAAGCGAATGTCGGCGCGCCAGCGGGAGAAGCGGCCGTTGAATGGCACGCCGGCGTGAACGCCTGAGAAGCGGATGGCGCTTTGGGCCGCGTCAATGTTCCATGCTGGCGGCGCCGCGCCCGGAACGCTTGGCGTTGGCGCTGTGGTTGCCGCGGGCGCTTCAGGCATCGTCACCGTATCGCTTGATGGCGGCGGCGCGATTTGTTCTGCGGTTTGCGCTGGCGCTGCGGGCGGCTGTTGCGCGGTGAACGCGAAAATCGCGCCAAGCCCGATCAAGAGAGCAGCAAAGCCGCCCATCAGCGCGAGGCGGCGTTTCGGATCGGCGGGCGATTTTTCATGTGCGCCCAGCACGGGAAGGCCCGGAATCATTTTCGGCGTCACGCCGTCTTTATCGATGAGCCAATGCTTCAGCGCAGCGCCGACATGCAGAGCCAGAAGCGCGAGCGCACCCCAGACGAGCAATTCATGCGCTTCGATTGACGCGCCCGCGACGCTTTCGCGCGTATCATTTGCGGCATGTTCGAGGCCGAACAGATGCGGCACTTGAAAGAGGCCGAAGTAAAATGTCGGCACGGAGAGCGGGCGGTCATTTTCGTGCGACCAGCCGGCGGAGACGTAGAGCCAGCCGGTGAGCGGGATGAGGATCATCAGCGCATAGAAGACCCAGTGCGTCGCCTTCGCGGCGAGCTTTTCCCAGGCCGGCATATCTCCCGGCAAAGCGGGCGGCGGATTGGCGATGCGCCAGCCCAGACGAATGAGGCTCAAGGTCAGAACAGTGAGGCCGATCGATTTGTGCGCTTGGTATCCGATGATCGCGCGCGCAGCTGTGCCGGCATCCTCGATCGCGTCATGCATCCACCAGCCAAGGAGGATGTTGAACACGATGAGGATTGCGATCGCCCAATGGAGGACGATCGCGAGGACGGCGTATCGATCGGCCTTCACGATCAATCCTTCACGAATTCTGCTTGGATCAAAATTTCGACTTCATCGCTGACCGTGCCGTTGGCGAGCGGGTTCGAGAGATTTGCGTTGAAGTCCGAGCGTTTGATGATCGTGCGGGCGGCGAACGCCACCTCGCGTTTGCCGCGTAACTGAACGAAGCGGCCGCCTTCGAATGTCGTTTCAAGCACGACAGGCTTGGTGACGCCGTTGAGCGTGAGATTGCCCGTGACGAGCGCGGTGGTTGGGCTGACTAGCTGCACGGCGGTGGAGACGAAGGTGATATTGGGATTGGCGGCTGAGCCGAACGCCTGGGTGTGAATCTGGTTGTCGAACGAACGCTCGCCTTGCTGGTTCAAGATGCCGGTGTTCACGGAGTTCGCCGCGATCGTGATGTTGATCGAGGTATTGGAAGGACTTTGCGGATCGAGATTGAGCGTCCCGTTCACGCTGTCGAAACGCGCGGTGAAGAGCGACAGTCCCAAATGGCGAATGCGCCAGAGGACGCTGACATGGCGACTGTCGAGCGTGTAAGCGCCGGCGGTTTGATCAGCGGCAGCGAAAGATGTGTCCGGTGAGGGGGGCACGGCGGCGAGAACGGGCGAATTCGGAAACGCGGATCCCGCAGGGGGCTGCGCTGTCGCTGTGGCGCAGGCGGCCAGCATTAAAAGGGCGGCGAAAGCGAGATTGCGCATGATGTCTCCTCGATAATTCGTAGCGCTTTGAGCGCTGTCAGCGTGAAGCTGGGCCTAATTCGAGATTTAGTAAAAACGCATTGCACTATTCAGGAGCAGACGCCAAGCCGGGATACACGCTTCACCGGTAGGAGAGCTTATCATGTCTTTGCGTATTGGCGACAAAGCCCCCGATTTCCAAGCTGACAC
>JBEVOS010000260.1:0-3846 GCA_040507435.1 Caulobacterales bacterium
TATTACATTTTTGGGTGACGGCAAGTCTGGTCCCGCGCTAAGTCACTCGCGAAATTGGAGGGCGTGCAGGCGTGCGTAGAGGCCGCCTTTGGCGACCAATGCGTCGTGTTTCCCGCTTTCGACGATCTCGCCGTTCTCCATGACCAGGATCCGGTCGGCGTCCCGGACTGTGGCGAGGCGGTGCGCGATGATCAGCGTGGTGCGGCCGGCGCAGAGGCGATTGAGCGCCTCCTGAACCTTGGCTTCGGATTCAGAATCGAGCGCGCTGGTTGCTTCATCGAGTAGAAGGATTGGCGCGTCACGCAGGAAGGCTCGCGCGAGCGCGATGCGCTGGCGTTCGCCGCCGGAGAGATTTCCACCGCGTTCGCCGACGATCGTGTCGTAGCCTTCGGGCTGAAGCACAATGAAATCGTGCGCGGCGGCGAGTTTGGCGGCGGCTTCAATTTCAGAATCCGTCGCGCCGTCTTTGCCGAGCGCGATATTCGCGCGGATCGTGTCGTTGAACATGACAGATTCTTGCGCAACGAGCGCGACAGCGCCGCGCACTGAGGGCAAGGTTGCGTGGCGAATATCCTGCCCGTCGATCAGCACGCCGCCGCCGGTGACGTCATAGAGTCGAGGCACGAGATTGAAGATGGTGGATTTGCCCGCGCCCGAAGGGCCGACGAGTGCGATGCGTTCGCCTTTGTTGGCGGTGAAGCTGACATTCCGTAGGGCTGGCGCATCGCCGTAAGTGAATGAAACATTCTCAATCGTGAGCGCGCCTTGCGTGACAGCGAGCGGTTTTGCGCCCGGCGCCTCGATCACCTTTTGCGGCTCATCGATGAGGCCAAAAATTCGCCCCATCGCGCCGAAAGCTTCGTTCAACATCGTATTGAAGGATCCGAGCGAACGCGCGGCGGGAGAAGCGACGCCGACGGCGGTCACAATGCCGAGAAGATCGCCGATCGTCATTTCGCCGCATGAAATGCGCCAGGCCGCGATGCCGACAACGCCGGCAAGAGCGAGGCCCCCAAGAACTTCCATCAAAGGTTCGGCGCGCGCGCGATTGTAAACAAGCTTCATGTTGAGCTTGCGGGCCAAATCGAATTGCTGTTGTGCACGGGCTTTTTCACGCTCCTGCAAGCCGTACGTGATGATGAAGCGCGGCGCGCTCAGCGTTTCAGCGAGAAAGGATGTTAACGCGCCGAGCATGACTTGCATGGTTTCGGTTTGCCGGCGCGCGCGATTGGCCATGGCCTGTAAGGGGCCTGCCGCGAGCAAGAACACCGCAACGGCGTATAGCGTCAGCATCCAGTCGAAATAGATCATCGCGCCGATCGCGCCGATGAGCATCAGCGCGTCGCGCAGACTGACTTGCAGACCGCGCACGAGCGAATTGCTCACGACGCCGATATCATTGCCAAAACGCGAGATCAGCGCGCCCGTGCCTTCCCGCGAGAAGCGGGCGAAGTCAGCGTACATGAGCTTGGCGTACATATCGCGTTGTAGATCACGCAGAACTTTGGAGCCGAGAGATTGCGATGCGATGATCTGCGTCCAGATTGCGAGCGCGCGGACGCCGGTGGCCGCGATGATCGCGAGAGGTCCCCAGAGCGCGACGGAATAATCGTGGGCGTTGAGCCGGTCGACGGTGATTTGGAGAATGAAGGCATAAGCCGAGCCGGCGGCGGCGATCACAATCAGCGCCGGTACGAGCAGAAGGATATCGCCTAGGTGGGGCGTCGCGTAATTGCGCCACAAGCGCGCGATGAACGAGCCGTGTTTGGAGGCGGATGAACGCTGCCCCTCGGGCGCGCTGGCGGCGGACAAAGCGTCGGTCACGGCGAGTGCTATATAGGAGTTCGCTGGCTGCGGGCGGGCATTTTGAACCGCGGCGTTTTTACTCTGCCGATGGCCTAGTGGTCGTGGTCATGGTCATGGTCATGGTCATGGTCTTCGTCGGTCTCGGGATCGAGCAGGCGGTGCGCGTGGATGATGAAATACCGCATCCGCGCGTTATCCACAGTGCGCTGGGCGGCGCCTTTCCATGCAGCGTAGGCGGCTTTATAGCCGTCAAACGCGCCGACAAACTCTACTGCCGCTGGATCGGCGAATTCCGGCCGCTCCAAATTTTTCAGCTCGCCACCAATCACGATGTGAAGAAGCTGGCGGTCTGGCATGACTAAGTGGTCTCCTTTGGCGGCGTCGTGCGGCCCGGCAGCCATTCGCGCGGGTGCGGCAGATGCTGCACGCGTTCTCTTAGCAAAGGATGTAGGGCCGCGCCTGCGGCAATGCAGCCAGCGCTGCGAGGTTCGGGCTGATTGAACAGAATGGCGGCGCCGAATTGATCCGAAACGCGCGCACCCGCCGCTTGCGCAATCGCGACGCCGCCTGCGGTGTCCCATTCGTTCTTGAAGCCGAGCATGATTGCGCCGTCGAAATCGCCGCGCGCGATCAGCGAGAGGCGGTACGCAATCGAATTGATCCACCTCAGATCGAGCGGCGGCCATGGCGCCGGCCAGCGGTCGCTGTCGTAGAAATTGCGCCGCCCGATCAGCTTTGCGCCAGCGAGTTCGCGCCGGGCAGTGGCTTGAATGGGCGCGCGGTTCAATGTTGCGGGAACGCCATCGCCGCCGAGAAACATTTCGTCCTTAATCGGATTGTAGACCGCGCCGAGCCAGGCCGATCCTTTCTGCGCAATGCCGATCGAGACACAGAATTCGGGGACGCGATCAATGAACGCGCGTGTGCCGTCGATCGGGTCGACGATGAAGACGCGTTCTTTGGAGAGCCGCTCGGCATTATCTGCGGTTTCCTCGGACAACCAGCCGTAATCTGCGCGCGCAGCACGCAGGCGGTCTTTCAGAAACGTATCGATTGCGAGATCGACTTCGGTTACTGGGCTCGCGTCGCTTTTGTCCCACGTTTTGAACGCAGCGCCGAACGCATTGCGTGCGATCGCGCCGGCTTCGCGCGCGGCGTCTTCGATAAGTGCGAGGTCAGACGCCGCCGATGACAAGTTCATCCACGATCAAGCTAGGAATTTCGAGCGCGCCGCGTTTGTCGACATCCGAGCCCGCGCGCAGGCGCATGAAAATGTCGATCAAATTTCCTGCTACGGTGATTTCGCTGACGGGAAAAACGCGCTCGCCGTTTTCAAACCAGAATCCCGACACGCCGAGCGACCAATCGCCCGTGTTCGAATTGATTGATGGCGAGAACATGTCCGTGACAAGCAAGCCTGCACCTGCGTCACGCATCAGCGCCGTCAAGTCTTTTTCGCCGGCTGATACGGAAAGATTTGAGGTCGAGATGCCCGGCGGGCCGCCGTGGCCGTATGTGCCGTGGCCGGTGGGTTCAAGATTCAATTGCCGTGCGGCTGCTGCGTTCAAAAGCCATGTCGTCAAAACGCCTTTGTCGATCAAAGCGCGCTCCTTCACGGCGCCGCCTTCGCCATCGAAGCTGCGCGATGCAAAGCCACGCTTCTTGAATGGATTTTCGATGATGGTGATGTCGGGCGAGAAGACAGGCTTTTCGAGTTTGTCTTTCAGAAACGAAACGCCGCGCGCCACAGCGGCGCCGGAGATCGCGCCGAAGAGCGGCCCGATGATGCGGCCCGCGACGCGATTTTCGAAAATGACTGGCGCTTTCTGGCTTTGGACTTTGCGCGGGCTGAGGCGCGCTGCGGCGCGTTCGCCTGCATTACGGCCGATCGCGGTTGGTTCCGGCAGATCAGCGAAGAAACGCGCATGACCATAATCGTAGTCCCGCTCCATTTTGCCGTCACGCTCGGCGACGGGTTGGGTGCTGAACGAATAGGATGTGCCGCGTGTCGAGCCGAAGAAGCCATCGCTCGTCATCAAC